>JBCLEL010000023.1:0-14548 GCA_038913435.1 Chloroflexota bacterium | reverse complement strand
GCAGATTTATACGGTTGTAAGCATCAGCCGCAGCGAAAGATCTGCGACTATCCCCCCGACTCTCACTTCAGCTACGGTCACGCCGAAGCCACAGCCCAGCCCCACGGTTCAAATAGGTACTCGCCAGTCTCCCGTGCCACTTGGTCAGGCATTTACCTTCGAAAATGGCGGGAGGAAGTATTCAGTAAAGGTATCTAGAGTTCTGCGAAATGCTTACAACCAAGTAAAGCAAGCTAATCTGTTCAACGAAGAGCCGCCTCCCGGAAATGATTATGTGTTAGTGGAGTTAACTCTGGAGTACATATCAGGCCCAGACAACGCACCTTTTCAGACTACTGCCGGGCAAAACCGGCTATTTGCCGGCAATCGGCTGTGGGGAGCGCCATCCTCCAGCATCCCGCCCAAGCCAGCGTTCTCAGGCCAGGATATTTTCCCTGGCGCGAAAGTCGTGGGCTGGCTACCTGGAAAGTATCTGCCAGTCGAGCTCATAGAAGAGGCAGTAATGTTCTACGACGGCATTTATTTCGCTTTGAAATGACTACCGACAGTCCAGCTAAACGTAAACGCATACAGGAAGGGGCATTGCACAGATGAGAATCGCAACTATGATACTGGGCTTGTTTTTTATGTTGGTTATCGGATTGCAATCTTGCCTGGCTTCAGTAGGAGGAAGCATTGCGGCCGATGAAGGGATCAGCCAGGGTGGGGCAGTGGGTATATTTGTTGCACTCCTATTCCTTGTAGGCGCTGCTTTTGCAATTGGGGTGCCAACCGTGTCCCTCATAACCTTCGTGGTTGCAGCCATTTTCGCGCTATTGGCAGGAACCACCACACCTTTTGGGGATTTGACTGTGTGGGGAATCATTAGCGTCGTATTAGCGATTATGAGCTTTTTCGGACGTCGGGAGAAGCGGAAAGCGGCCACCAAGCAGGCAAGTTGAAACTCAGCGTCAAAGGGACCGGCAGTTTCTTACAGTTACGCGCCACCTTAGGACTCCCGGCGCTTCATCCCTGGTAGGCGGTCAAATTCGGTGTCAAAGCTGAGAATCTCGCTGAGGCCGAGTTGTAGCGCGGGGGCTTGTCCCCCGCCTCTCGGCGGGGCGGCAGGGGACGAGCCCCTGCCCTACATCTTGTTTCTTACCGCTACGAGCCGCCCTAGGACTGCCGGCGCTTGATCCCTGGTAGGCGATCAAATTCGGCGTCAAAGCTAATAATCTCGCTGAGTCCAGCCGGCCGGCCAGTTGATCGTTGAGTGCCGGAGGCTTGACGAGAGCTAGGAGGCTACGCGGGACGTCTTATCGCGTTCTTGGAGGTGTTCGAGGATCCACATTCGGACCAGAGTAGAGAGGCCGATGTCCTTTTCGTGAGCTTCCTTCGTGAGCGCGGCAAGGGTATCTTCACCTAGCCGCACGGTGATGACCTTCTTCGGCTGATACTTGACGAACCTCACATCGGTGACTTCCTCAAACTCATCTTCAAATTCGGTGGTATCGTGGGTGTCCCAGAACTCCGCCTCTTCCTCAATGGTCTTGAAAGTCGGGATCCGGCTCTTAGCGCGCCTGGTTTTTGGTTTTTTCTGTTCTGATATAGCCATACTTAACGTCCTATTCTATGAAGGTATAAGCGTCGCTCCGGTTAGCTAGCGTCGCGGGCGGTGACCAGGCCATATACGCCACGCTCTCTAGATGCCACTATGACGGTCAGATAGCGCCCTGCATCGGTCTGTCCGATCAACCGTATTCTACCTTGTCTGGTGCGAGTCACGATCGGATTACCAAAGACGATCTCGTCTGCCTGCGCCACGCTGACGTGATGGCGAGCAATATGCTCTTCCCGTCCAGGCTCGACGATAAGCTGATAAATTCTCATGCATAGGACATCATATAGTGTTGTAGCCCATTTGATATACGCCTTGCCCGCTGGCCAATAAGCTAGCCGCTAGGACTGCCGGCGCTTGATCCCTGGTAGGCAGTCAGACTCGGTGCCAAAGCTGAGAATCTCGCTGAGTCCGAGTTGTAGCGCGGGGGCTTGTCCCCCGCCTCTCGGCGGGGTGGCAGGGGACGAGCCCCTGCCCTACATCCTTGCTTGTTGCCTCGCATGCGCCGCCCTAGGACTGCCGGCGCTTCATCCCTGGCACGCGGTCAAATTCCGTGTCAAAGGTAATAATCTCGCTGAGGTCGGCCGGCCCGTTGGCCATCGAGCGTCGGATTAGCCACCTGGCTCCTGCTCCAACATCGCAAGAAACGTAGCGGGAGATAAGACTTGGACGCCTCGAAACTCTTGCAGGCGAAGCAAATAGGTGTCGCCGCTGACTAGGTAATCGGCCCCGCCGGCCGCCGCGCAATCCAGGAACTTGTTGTCATCCGGGTCATCACTGATGGCGGCGATATTCTCCGTCGGTTCAACCAGCAGCGCGAAGTGGCGGAGGCCGGCGATAACATCGGCTACCCCATCGGCGCTCAAACGATGGCGGGCAGCAACGCGTTCGTACATCAGCGCACGCTGGTATTCCGCCATTATCGGCTCTGAGACCAATAGTTGGAAAGCCTGATCCTCCCACTGCTCGAAGAGCTTGGCCGGCGCGCCGGTCGGCGATAAGAAGCGGCTCACCAGGACATTGGAGTCAATCACTACCCTCATCGCTTGGAGGCGCGCACCGCTCGCACCGCTTCATCCGCTAGTGTCTCGGCTTCTGGCCCGGGTAGGTCCGCTCGCTCGGCTGCGGCTCTAACCTTGTCAAAGAAGGCGGCGCGTGCGTGCTTCCACTGCTCGTAGACTTCGATAGGCACGACCGCCGCCACCGGTTCTCCGTGGCGCTCGACGATGAAGCGGTCTCCGCGCGCTGCGACTTCTTGCAGGATTTTGCCGAAATGCCTGCGCGCCTCAAAGGCGGCAACCATTCTCTCCATAATTCCTTCACTCCGCACCGAGTATTTTATACAATTAGCGCTATTATCATAGATAGCGCTGTAACCGTCAAGAATCGCCAGTAAAGCCCCTTGAGAGTGCCGGCGTTGAACCCCAGATTAAGGCTAGGACTCCCCGCGCTTGATCCCGGAGACGCGGTCAAATTCGGCGTCAAAGCTAATAATCGCGCTGAGGCCAGCCGGCCGGCCAGTGGACAACCGCCGGTCGACATGACGAAATGGCCCGGTCGTGCCGCAGATTATGCAAGCTCGGTCGCCGGCTGACCGGCAGGTTAGTCATCGGCGACGCCGGCCGGCGAAGGTAACGCCGGCGAATAATGCCAATCCGACAAGCACGCCTCCAACTGAAGGCCAGTAACCGAGCAAGCTGCTGCTGGTGGGCGAAGTGACCTTGAAACCGCCTAACGCCACCTGAGCAGGCTGGTCATCGGCGACCGAAAGGCGCAAGACGTGGACCCCCGGATTCAAGCCGGAGGCAACCTGGACCTCTACGATCTCAGGCTGACCGGTCAGGTTCAGATCAAGCAGCGAGCGGCCCTCGCGGTCTCGCGGCAGTAAATTAGTCTCATGGCCATCAATGGTCGCATAAAGTCGGCCGGCTGCGGGACCGCTCAAAACGCGCAGCAGGATACCACCGCCCTGAAAAGTAATTGTCGCCGACTCGCCGGCCTTGCCAGTCTCTTTCAGCCAGGGGCCGGCGCCGAGCGGGTTTGGCCTATCGCGCCAGCCGGCTGAGTAATCAGCGGCCGGATTGTCGGGGCCGTATTCGCCAGGCCCCGCCTTGCGCAGTTCTTGGGTGGCCTCGCGGACCCGGTTGTACAAAGGACGCGGCGTGAAGCCAACGTCAACCATCCTGAAATAATATTCTGGCTGATCTGGCAAGATGTTGCCCGCCTGTCGAAAGTACCAGATAGAAAACACACCGGCCCAGGGCCATTGTTCACGCGCCATCTGGATCGCCTGGACGGTGTATGCGGCTTGCTTTTCCTCATCTACGCGGGCCCACAGCAGTTTCTCCGGCGGAAAATCGGCCGGGGCGGTATTCCAGCCGAACTCATTGAACCAGACTGCCTTGTTAGTATCACCATTCTTCTCCATGATCTGACGTAGGAGCAGCACTCGCTGAAAGTTCAGCCGGTTGGGATCCGGCGGGTCTTCCGGCGGAAAAGCGAATCCGTACGCATTGACAAACATAATATCGAAGTATTGCCGTGCGCCGAGTTCATACATGCGTTCCAGGTAGTCCAGGTCAGCCATGTTACGCTGGGAGACTTCCAGCGTCTGCGCCAAAGGCGCGCTCAGAATAACGATGTTCGGGTCAGCCTCTCGCGCTCGGTGCGACGCTATGCGCAACAACTCAACGTAGCCAGCCGGATTTGGCGAGCGTTCTCCCCATTCAGGATAGATGTTTGGCTCGTTCCAGATCTGCAAGTAGCCGATCTTGCCTTTGTAGCGCGAGACGAAATCGTACACAAAGTCCCCGTAGGCGTTGAAGTCATCGGGCGGCGCTTCCGGCCGGCGGTTGTCCTGACGGGTCCAGGCCGGCGGCCGGTCCAGCCGAGCGATGATGTTCAGGCCGTACTTCCTGGCAGTTTCGACTATGAAGTCATACTTGTCCCAGGTGTTCCGGTTCAAACGAGGGTCCCAGTACCCATCACGGCCAGGGCTGAGCTGAATCTCTTCCCAGGGGAAGTGCTGCTTCATCCACTTGATACCGGCATCTCGGGCCATCTGCATAGTCTTATCAATCTTCCAATGCTCGACTTCCCCCTGCAAAAAGAAATTGGCCCCGTATGGATTGACATCAGTGAAGGGGATGGTACGGAGTTGGTGATAGCTTATAGGGTTGCGCTGACTCAGCCGGTCAAGGCCGAACTCAGCCGCCGCCAGCAAAACTGAAACGACGATCAGCAGTACGCCTAGCAGTTTTAACCAGCGTGTAGATGACAAACCTTTACCCAGAAGGATACAAACGCCAGCCGGAGTATAGCACGGCGATGGCAGCCCTCCGGCCTAGCTCTGCCCATCAGGTGACAAGCCAGTCTATGTTGGGAAAGGGATTTAGCTGGTCAAATACGTCGGTAGGTCCTTTCGTCACGTCTACCTACCAGGAGTACAACTACCAACCGTTGATCGTCGTAGATGCTGTAAACGATTCGGAAATCGCCAACCCTGATCCGGTAGGTTCGTTCTTCACCGACTATCTTGCGGAGGCCGGCCGGGGTTCGCCAGCCAGCGCCATTATCGGCGGCTCCAACCTTCGGCGAATTTCAGGCGACAATCGCTTTAGATTGCGGCCGGCCGCCGGCGAGATCTCGACCTTGTACCTCATCTATGACCTCTGTTCTGTGTTTGCCACTCAGCAATCAAATCTACACAGAAAAGGCATCAAGAACAACGGACTAGCAATGATTGCCACTCAAGCTCATTGTCTAAAGAATTCGCCGGCCTCTACCCCGCCCTTCTCCTTCCACTCCTGACGAGCCGCTTCAATCGCCGGCCGGAGTTCGGCGTCCTCCTGGCTTTCTATCCATTCGCGCACCGCCTCGGTGACCAGGTCTTTCAGCGGGCGGTTGCGCCGGGCGGCCTCAACCTTCACCGCGGTGTAGAGGGCTTCGTCCTCAAAGATCACGGTCATTCTTTTCATTGCCCACCTCGAATTGGCGCTTGTACGCCTACACGCTTATATGCTGGATTATACGATACTGCCGGCTGACGCTACACATGACAACCCTACGCCTCGCAGGACGCTATGCTAAAATGCAAATGCAATTGGCGGGAGGGAATGTAGTCCTTGAGGTTTGCAATCGTCGTGTTCCCCGGCACCAACTGTGACGCCGATTGCTTCCACGTACTCGCCAAAGTCCTCCATCAACCGACCGCGTATATCTGGCACCAGGAAACCAAACTTCCCGACCTGGACTGCGTGATCTTGCCGGGTGGGTTCTCCTACGGCGACTACTTACGGGCCGGCGCAATCGCCCGTTTCTCCCCAATCATGCGGCCAATCGCCGACTTCGCCCAGGCCGGCGGCCAGGTTATCGGCATCTGCAACGGCTTCCAGATACTGGTTGAGGCCGGCCTCCTGCCCGGCGCTCTGCTGCCAAACTCAACCGGTGGCTTCCGTTGCCAGTGGGTCAACCTGCTGGTCGAGAGCAATCGGACCGATGCCCTCAGGCTAGCCAGACCGGGTGAGGTCATCCGCATGCCGATAGCGCACGGCGAAGGCCGCTACTACGTCGGCGACGAGGAACTAGCCGCTCTTGAGCGCAATGGCCAGATCGTCCTACGCTACTGCGACGCCGATGGCCGAATCACTGCCGAGGCGAATCCGAACGGTTCGGTGGCCAATATCGCCGGCCTGACCAACGAGGCCGGCAACGTCTTCGGCCTGATGCCGCATCCTGAGCGTTGCGCGGAGCCGGAGTTGGGCGGGACCGATGGCCGGCTAGTATTTGAATCTCTGCTAAAGGTTGGGGCACTGGTGTGAGAGGATTATTCGGAACCGCAGAGGCGCAGAGACGCAGAGAGAATTTGCTTAATTCCGTCTCAGCGTCTCCGCGTGTCGGCGGTAGTAATCGCTCATCCACAGCACGAAGGACAAAACCAAAGGCGCACCCGTTGGCGAATAAATGGAGTAGCGCGAGGGCTTGTCCCTCGCACTGGTTGGGTGCGGGGCACAAGGCCCCGCGCTACATAAGAACCCATTTTCACGGGAATCTTGTTGCCAGTCTACCGCAATTAAGGACGTGCACCGCATGATCGTCACCCAAGAAGCACTAGACGAAATCGCTCTGTCGTTTGACGAGTATTCCCGCATCGTCAAACTGCTTGGGCGCGAGCCAACCGATGTCGAGCTTGGCATGTTTGGGGCGATGTGGAGCGAGCACTGCGGCTACAAGAACTCGAAGGCTTTGCTCCGACGGCTGCCCACTACTGGGCCGCGAGTGCTGCAAGGGCCGGGCGAAAACGCCGGCGTCGTTGACATCGGTGACGGACTGGCCATCGCGATGAAGGTTGAGAGCCATAATCACCCCAGCGCCGTCGAACCGTTCCAGGGAGCGGCGACCGGCGTCGGTGGGATCATCCGCGACGTTTTCACCATGGGCGCTCGGCCAATCGCGTTATTAAATTCGCTGCGCTTCGGCGCATTGGACGATGACCGCACCAAATACCTGTTCACTGGCGTGGTTGGCGGCATTTCGTTCTATGGCAACTGCATCGGCGTGCCGACGGTTGGCGGCGAGGTTTACTTCGAGCCGGCCTACGCGGACAATCCGCTGGTCAACGCGATGGCGGTTGGCCTGATCGCCAGCGACAAGATCGTGCGCTCGCGCGCCAACCTGCCGGGCGCGGCGCTACTGCTGGTCGGCGCTGACACCGGTCGCGACGGCATCCACGGTTGTTCGGGGCTAGCCTCCCGCGAGCTGAGTGAAAGCAGCGAAGAGCAGCGCCCGACTGTCCAGGTCGGCAATCCATTCCTGGAAAAGCTGCTGATCGAGGCCTGTCTGGAGTTGCACCGGTCCGGCAAGCTGATTGCGATGCAGGACCTCGGCGCGGCCGGCATCACCAGTGCGGTAGTGGAAGCAGCAAGCAAGGGCGGCGCCGGCGTCGAGATTTATGTAGACAACGTTTCCCGCCGCGAGAAAGGAATGGACGGCTACGACGTGATGCTCTCCGAGTCGCAAGAACGGATGCTGGCGGTGGTGAAACAGGAAGATGTGCCGGCTATTCTCGCCATCATTGGACGGTGGGGGCTGCACGCCGACGTAATCGGACGGGTGACTGCCGACCAGCGCGTTAAGGTGATCGAACAGGGTCGGGTTTTAGCCGATGTGCCGGCTGGCTATCTAGCCGAAGCGCCGGTCTATGTCCGTCAGGGCCGGCAACCGGCCTGGGAGATTGAAGCGGCGGCCTATCCGCTAGAAAAGATACCCCAGCCGGCCGATCTGAACGCTTGCCTACTGCGGCTGCTGGCATCGTCGGACATCGCCTCCAAACGGTCAGTCTATCGCCAGTACGACCATACAGTTCAGACCAATACCGTAGTTGCGCCGGGCGATGGTGACAGCGCGGTGCTGCGTATAAAAGGCACGAACAAGGCTATCGCTGTTGCCATAGACGGCAACGGCCGGCATTGCTACCTGGACCCTTATGTCGGCGCAATGGGCGTCATCGCCGAGGTGACGCGCAATGTGAGCTGTGTCGGGGCCGTTCCGCTGGCGGCGACCGATTGTCTCAACTTTGGCAATCCGGAGAAGGCCGAGATCTACTGGCAGTTGGAGCGAGCTATTGACGGCCTGGCCGCCGGCTGTCGCGGCCTCGACCTACCGATCATCAGTGGCAATGTGAGTCTGTACAATGAATCGAATGGTCGGGCAGTCTATCCTACGCCGATAGTTGGCGTGGTTGGGCTGATCGAAGACGCCTCGAAGGCCGTGACCGCCGGATTCAAGCGTGAAGGGGATGATGTCTGGCTGGTGGGGCCGGCCAGCGCCAATGAGATCGGAGGCAGTGAGTACCTGAAAGTTATCCACGGACTAGTCGTTGGCCGGCCGCCGGCCGTTGATCTTGATTTAGAACGGAAAGCGCAGACCTTTTGCCAACAGGCAGCAAAAGCTGGCCTGCTGTGCAGCGCGCACGACTGTTCAGATGGTGGACTGGCCGTCGCGCTGGCCGAGAGTTGCCTGATCGGTGAAATCGGAGCAACCGTTCGGCAAGCCGCCTCCGGCCGGCCCGATTATCTATTGTTTGGCGAGAGCCATAGCCGGATAATAGTAAGTGCAAAGAAGATTGACGCCGGCCGGCTAAAGTCGCTGGCCGAAGAGATTGGCGTAGAGCTTAGCAGGATTGGCATAGTAGGTGGGCGCGAGTTGCGCCTAGGCGATCACATAAGTATCTCGCTCTCGGCGATGCAAGACGCCTGGTATAGTCTCGCTAAACTCTAATACCGATTGTCTCGCTAGTGCATGATCAGGCGACCCTTTTGGGAATGGTGGAACGATCTTCCGGTGGGCAGCCAAACTGTAGGGCTGGGGCTTGTCCCCAGCCGAATTAGGAAGCGAGCGGGGGACAAGCCCCCGCGCTACGGGACCTTGCCGACAATGACGCACATCCAAAGCCTTTCCCAAAAGACTATCTTGAACCTGCACTAGCGACGCTGTTTTATCGTGGGGGAGGCAAGGATGTTATCCCTGGGAGAGCGGCCATCTTGGCCGCCCCGGAGCGGGCGAGACGCCCGCGCTCCTGGCAGGGCCTTTACTATCAGCAATTCGTATAAGCGTAGCGCGGTAGCAACCTTAACCAGCTTTTAAGTGGAGGTGGGCGTTGACTGACAAGCTGAAAGAGGCCTGTGGCGTCTTCGGCATCTATGGCCCAGGCCAGGACGTGGCCCGCATAACCTTTTTCGGTCTATACGCTCTCCAGCACCGTGGTCAGGAGTCAGCCGGCATCGTCACCGCAGATGGCGAGAGGCTGATGGCTCATACCAGAATGGGCTTAGTGGCTCAGGTTTTCACCGAAGACGACCTCCGTAACCTCAGCGGTCACCTAGCAATCGGGCACACGCGATACTCGACCACCGGTTCATCCAAGCTGTACAACGCTCAACCGATCATCGTCGAAGGCGTGGATGGACGCATCGCCCTCGGCCACAATGGCAATCTGGTCAACTCGCCTCTGCTGCGTGAGGAGATGGTTGGCGAGGGTTACACCTTCCGCGGCAGCACCGATAGCGAACTGATCGCTCAACTATTCGCCTCCGGTCCCGGTCGTGACCAGACCGAACGGATCAAACTCGCGTTGCCAAGACTGGTCGGGGCTTACAGTCTGGTCGTGCTTACGAAGGATGAGCTGTACGTTATTCGCGATCCGATTGGCGTCCGGCCGTTGTGCTTGGGCCGGCTGAACGGCGGCTGGGTTGTCGCCTCCGAGTCCTGCGCGATTGATACGGTTGGCGGCACATTCATCCGCGAGGTGGAGCCGGGTGAGATCGTTAAGATTGACGCTAGCGGCGTGCAAAGCGTAAGGACGGCGCCGGACCGATGGCGGGCGCTATGTATGTTTGAGTACATCTACTTCGCTCGCCCCGATAGCTTGATAAATGGCCGGCTGGTCCATCAGGTCCGAATGGAGATGGGAAGGGCGCTGGCCCGCGAGCATCCGGCCGACGCTGACATCGTGATTGCCGTGCCGGACACGGCGACGCAGGCCGGCATCGGCTACGCTGAGGAGAGCGGCATCCCCTACCGCGAAGGGTTGGTGAAAAACCGCTATATCGGACGCACATTCATCCAACCGGATCAACGGTTGCGCGATCTGGGCATTAGCTTGAAGTACAACCCACTGCCGGAGGTATTGCAGGGACAGCGAGTGGCGGTAGTGGATGACTCGATTGTGCGTGGCTCGACAACCAAACCACTCGTCGCGCTACTACGCAAAGCCGGGGCACGCGAAGTCCACGTTCGCATCCACGCGCCGCCAATGATCTACCCATGCTACCTGGGGCTAGACACTGCCCGCCGCCACGAGCTGATCGCCGCAAACATGACGGTTGACCAGATCTGCGAGTACATCGGCGCGGATTCGCTCGGCTTTATCAGCTTGGATCGGCTGCTGGAAGCCATAAATGTCGGCGATAAGAAGCTATGCCAGGGCTGTTTCACCGGCCGGTACCCGGTACCGGTCCAACTAGAGTTTGACAAGCTGGCGCTTGAAAAACGCTAATCCAAGCAGTCGTGCATCGCCCTTTCGGGTGGCCACCGAGTGATGAAATATTTATTTCCGAGTCAAGCGAAGTCTCTTTTTACCGCAGAGGCGCAGAGGCGCGGAGATATGAAATTTGATCCTCTGCGTCTCCGCGTCTCTGCGGTTCATCACATATTTTCACACCAGGATACCGAATTACGCCAGCCCAATCAACTCGTCTGGTAGTTCTCGCTTCTGGCCGTGGGACCAACTTCCAAGCGATCATTGACGCCTGGCAGTCGGGCCTTTTGCCGGTCGAGTTGGTCGGCCTGGTATGCAACCGGCCCGGCGCTCAATGTATAGAGCGCGCGGCGATGGCCGGCGTGCCCGTCTATCTGGTGGAGAGCAAAGGGCTTGGCCGGGGGCGGTTCAACGACAGGCTGCTCCAGCAGTTACAACAGTTGTCGCCCGACCTGATCGTGCTGGCCGGATTCGATCAGGTGCTAGGCCCGCAGGTGGTAGATACTTTCCGCTACCGGATCATCAACATCCATCCGTCGCTGCTGCCGGCCTTCGCCGGCACCTTACACGCCCAGGCCGATGCGTTGGACTACGGTGTGAAAGTCGCCGGCTGCACCGTTCACTTCGTCACCAACGAGGTGGACGCCGGGCCGATCATCGTTCAGGCCGCAGTGCCGGTCATGGAAGATGATACCGCTGAGAGCCTAGCCGCCCGGATATTGGAACAGGAGCATCGAATTCTGGTCGAGGCGGTCCGGCTCTTTGCCGAGGGGCGACTGCGGATCGAGGGTCGGAGGGTGCGGGTCTTATACCAATTGCATTAATTATGGTAATTGTCTCCTCACGTCAAGTAAGACTTAGAATCGAAATCAAGGGCTGTGAAGCATCGGCATTGTACCATACATAAGTTGGATAGCGTATGATGATGAGCGGGTTTCCCTCCTTCTGATCTAGTTTTAACAAGGTATACGTTCAGCCCCTGTGGTAGAGGGAAACGCGGCTAAAGCGCAGCAGCCCACCGTGGCAGACGCCGCCTTTCTGGACCAGATCACAGACGTAGGTCTGCTTCTTGTACTTCGTCATCAAGCGAGTCTCTATTGTCAGGCTTCGGTTTTCGATGGCCGTGGTCTAATGCCTTTCCTCACTATGAGCCCAGAACCAGCGTCACTTCATGGGCGAGCTATTCGGGAATCACGCAAGAGAATTACGGCATCGTCAAAGGCTTTGATTGCAAGCTTTGTCGCGCGCTCTAAAAGTTCCGGGTCAAATTCTCGAACTGATGCTGGAGAGGGCAACTCAGTCCAACGCCGAATCAGCTCCCGACGTTCGTCGAAAATGACGTCGTCGGCCACTTTTCTTCTCAGATATTCCTCCCACGGCATATCGCGTTTCTCATCGCCATTGCAGGAAGCACAAGAAAGCACTCTATTCGCGACGCCGTTCGAGCCACCGGCGGCAGCAGAGATAAGATGATCCACATGAGCCTGGCGAGATTTAGGGATCAGGTCATTCCCGCAATACGCGCAGCATGAAGAAAAATATTCCCGGAGTCGGGCTATTTCAGCCGGAGTCGGCTCTTGGTCTACCACGCTTCGTAGTGCTCGTCGAATTGTGTTCTTCGCACGGCCGGGAGTCATCTTTGGCAAGGCTAAGCCCCTTCCGCTTCAACTACAGCATCGAGCATAATAATTGATCTGCATTGCTCAATCTTACTATTTGTTGCGATATTAACAGTAGAGCGGGGCCTTGTGCCCCGCCCGTTCCCCTGCAGGGGAACGGGCTTATCCTGACTGCATTAATTATAGACTCAATTTATGGCGTGGTTGCTCGCTGGCTTAAAAGCCAGGCGCTTGTTGTCGGCTTAAAAGCCGGCCTTCAGGCCGTTAGTAAGCGCCAGGACTTTAGTCCTGCGATCAAGGTCACCACCAATACAGCTTTTTCTCGACCAGTTGGTATCACCGCCGGCCTGAGCCGGAGTACAGATAGTCCCGTATCGCCGCCAGCTCTCGCCGCAACTGGTCACTCGCCATCAGGTCAGCAGCGATGCGCTTGCAACCGTGCATAACGGTTGTATGGTCGCGGTCGCCGAGCAGCTTGCCAACCGCGACCAGCGACACGCCGATCTCCTCGCGCAGTAGATACATCGCCAACTGCCGGGGCAACACAATCTTTTCACCACGCGACTTGCCCTTGAGGACGACCGGTTCGACTTTGTAGTAGCGGGCCACCGCGTCAATTATCTCCTCCGGCCGCAGGAAACGTTGGGCCGGCGTTGACACAATGTCGGCGATAGATTCCTCCGCCATTTCTAGGCTGATAGGCCGGCCGCTCAGGGCAGCGGTCGCCGCGATCCGGTTCAATGCGCCTTCCAAGTCGCGGATATTTGACTGGATGTGCTGGGCCAGAAATTGAATGACCGGCGGGGCAACCCCCAGCTTGAGGCCCTGAGCCTTAGCAGTCAGGATCGCTTGCCGCGTCTCCAGGTCTGGCGGTTGGATGTCGGCGATCAGCCCCCAACTGAAACGGGAGCGTAGCCGTTCTTCCAGCGTCGCAATCGCCTTTGGCGAGCGGTCAGAAGATATGACGATCTGCCGGCCTTGCGAGTGCAAGGTATTGAAGGTATGGAAGAACTCCTCCTGAGTGGCCTCCTTGCCGGCGATAAATTGAATGTCATCCACCATCAGCGCGTCAACGCCCCGATAGCGTTCCCGAAAGTCCTGGGTCCGGTTTTCACGGATTGACCGGATCAGGTCGTTAGTAAACTGCTCGGAGGAGATGTACACCGAGCGCCGGCCGGCTCCGATGAGTCCGTGGGCGATGGCGTGGAGCAAATGCGTCTTGCCCAGGCCAACGCCACCGTAGATGAAAAGCGGATTGTAGGCCTGGCCCGGCTGGAAGGCGACGGCTTGGGCGGCAGCGTGCGCCAACTGGTTGCCGCGTCCGACGATAAAGCGGTTGAAGGTGTAGTTTGGGTTCGGATACCAACCCTTGCTGCGAGGAGGCTCGCTCAGCGCCGGAGCTGACCCTTCATTTAATAGCGGCTCAGACCAAGCGGGCCTCTCATCGGTCACGGTATCCATGGGATTGGCGGCGGCGTCGCCCTGACCAACGACGATCACCAGTTCCAAAGGCGCGCCGCTGATCCTGCTTATAGTTGTCCTGATCTCCTGCCCGATGCGTTCCTCGATCCACTCTTTAGCGAAGGTGCTTGGCGCGCGCACTAGCAAGGCGCCCTCTTCTAGCCCAACAGCGGTAACGTGACGTATCCAAGTTTCGTACACTGGCCTAGTCAGTTTTAACTCAAGTTCGCCTTGAGCGGCTTGCCAAAGCTGCTTAGGGGTGAGACGAGCGACGTACATTAACCTGTTTCCATCTCCAACGCCAAAACGACCGACAGCAAGAGCAAGGCTAGGACTTTTAGATAGGGATTGAGAAGATGACGGGATTGTATCATCTGCAATCGGCGCCGGGATTACTACACTTGGCACAAAGATTCATGCCCCCTAGCTCAATCGGATAGAGCGCATGGCTTCGGACCAAGAGGTTGCGGGTTCAAGTCCCGCCGACGCCGCCAGACAAGTTGACTTGTTATGTGGCTCAAATTCAACGAGTGGTCAAATCTTAGCGTTCTTACTGAGACTGCTACCTGGCCGACCCTTACATAAAGGCCGGGTTGTCAATTGTGTTGCTTGAACAAATAGACGCTGCGACATCGTATGGATGAGGTCAGGCCATGGCGCCCCTTTCGCAAGAATACGCATCTAGAGAGGTTGCGAACTAGCCGTCAAAAGGGATTGGAAAGTGAAAGCATCGTATCATCTGAAAGTGGGTCAGAGCTTGCTATACTATGTGCGGAGATATATGCCCCCGTAGCTCAATTGGATAGAGCGCATGGCTTCGGACCATGAGGTTGC
>JBCLEL010000022.1:0-14670 GCA_038913435.1 Chloroflexota bacterium | reverse complement strand
GGGATCAGGGCAAACAGTCGGGGCGTATGGCCATACGCCCCGACTGTGAACGTTGTATTCCCGAAAATGTTGCCTGACTATGCACTAGGGACAGCCGCCTAATAAACTTTGCAGCGAGCTTTAGGGCGGGCGGCTGCGCGAGATACTTTGGGTGGAGGCGCCGCCAATATGCTGACCGGCGAAAAGTTTCAAACGACGATGCCAAGCGCCTACGATCATAGCCAGATTGAGCAGAAAGTCTATGAGGTCTGGGAGCGGTCTGGCATCTTCACGCCTAAGATTGACTGGTCGCGCAAGCCCTTCACCATCGTAATCCCGCCGCCAAACGTGACCGGCGAGCTTCACAACGGCCACTCGTTCCAGGTCGCCTTTGAGGACCTGATGATCCGCTGGCGACGGATGCAAGGCATACCGGCGTTGTGGTTGCCCGGCACCGATCACGCCGGCATCGCCACTCAGAACGTGGTCGAGAGAGAGCTAGCCAAACAGGGCAAGACGAGATCAGACCTCGGACGTGAAGCCTTCGAGCAGATGGTCTGGGACTGGCGCGAAAAGTACGGCGGCATCATCCTGCAACAGTTGCGCCGGCTGGGCGCCTCTTGCGATTGGTCACGCGAGCGTTTTACGATGGACTCAATGTTATCGCGAGCGGTCCGGGAAGCCTTCGTTCGCCTCTACAACAAGGGCCTGATCTATCAGGGCAACTATATAGTCAACTGGTGCCCGCGTTGTAGCTCGGCCATCTCCGATCTTGAGGTTGACCACGAGGAGACCGAGGGCAAGCTGTACTATGTCCGCTACCGGCTGGCCGACGAAGCCGGCCGGCATAGCGATCAGTTTGTTACGGTTGCCACCACCCGGCCGGAAACTATACTCGGCGACACCGGCGTCGCGGTCCATCCTGATGACGAGCGATACAAAGCATTGGTCGGCCGGCGGGCGATCTTGCCGGCCATCAGACGACTAATACCGATCATCGCTGACCCGGCGGTTGATCCCAAGTTTGGCACCGGCGCCGTCAAGGTGACGCCGGCCCACGATCCGAACGACTTTGACATTGGTCAGCGGGCCGGTCTGCCAATCGTCGTCGCGATGGACGAGGCGGCCCGGATGAATCAAGAAGCCGGCCCCTACGCCGGCCTCGACCGCTACGAATGTCGCCGGCGGTTGGTGGCTGACCTGGAACGCGACGGACTGCTGGTCAAAATCGAGCCTCATACCCATGCCGTCGGTCACTGCCAGCGTTGTAACACCGTTATTGAGCCGCTGCTGTCAAAGCAGTGGTTCGTGAAGATCAAGCCGCTGGCTGAGCCGGCCAGCGAAGCCGTCCGCAACGGCTCGATCCATTTCGTCCCGGAGCGGTTTACTAAGATCTACTTCAACTGGATGGAGAACATCCGCGACTGGTGCATCTCGCGCCAGCTTTGGTGGGGTCATCGGATACCGGTCTGGTACTGCGACGATTGTGGAGAGATGACGGTAGCGATTGCCGACCCGACCAATTGTTCCCATTGCGGTTCGGCAAACATCCAGCAGGACCCAGACGTGCTCGATACCTGGTTCAGCTCTGGCCTCTGGCCTTTCAGCACATTGGGCTGGCCGGACGACAGCGAGGACCTGCGCTACTTCTACCCCACCTCGGTTATGGAGACCGGCTACGACATCATCTTCTTCTGGGTCGCCCGGATGATCATGCTGGGGATCGAGTTTACCGGCCAGCCGCCGTTCCGCGTCGTCTATCTGCACGGGCTGCTGCGCGACGCGAAGGGCGAAAAGATGAGCAAGTCCAAGGGCAACGTGGTAAATCCGCTGGACCTCATCGCCAAATATGGCGCTGATGCGCTGCGTTTTACCATCGTGACCGGCGGCAGCCCGGGTCAAGACCAGAAGATGAGCGACAGCCGGCTGGAGGGCAGCCGGAACTTCGCCAACAAGCTCTGGAACGCGGCGCGCTTTGTCCTGATGACGGTCGGGGACGACAGGCCCGCCGCCGTTGACCCCGCCGACCTTGGCGTCACCGAACGCTGGATATTGAGCCGGGCCAATCGCACCGTCGAGGACGTAACCAGGTTGATGGAGGACTATCAGTTCGGTGAAGCCGGCCGGATCATCTACGACTTCGCTTGGGGCGAGTTTTGCGACTGGTATCTGGAGCTGGCCAAGATCAGGTTGCAGGATGGCTCTGACCGCACTCGCCAAGCAGTCCACCACACGCTGCTTTCGGTGTTAGAAACGATACTCCGGCTATTGCACCCATTTATGCCATTCGTTACCGAGGCCATCTGGGGACATCTGCCGAACCGCAACGGCTTGCTGGTGGTCGCTAATTGGCCGGTCGCCGGCCCAACTGATTCGCCGGCTGAGGAGGAGATCGGTCAGGTGGTGGAGGTCGTCCGGGCGATTCGTAACGTTCGGGCCGAGTTCCGAGTGCCGGCTGGCAGCGCTGTTGCCGCCATCGTCGTCGCCGGCGACCGAGCGCCTCGCTTGGAATCTAACCGACCGGCTATCGAGCGTTTGGCGCGCACCTCGCCGCTGACAATCGTTGGCGGCCTGGCCCAGCGACCGACCGAGGCTTTCCACCTATTAGCGGGTGTCGCTGAGGTCTATCTCCCATTCACCGGCATGATTGATCTGGCGAAGGAACGCGAGCGGACGGCGGTTGAGATCGAGCAGACCCGGCAAAAGATCGCCCGCGTCGAAGAGCGATTGTCGTCGGACGGATTCGTTAACAAGGCGCCGGCCGAGGTGGTCGAGCGCGAGCGGGGCCGGCTGGCCGAGTTGAACGAGCAGGTCGCCAAGCTGATCGCCCGTGCCGAGGCGCTTGGTTAGGCTTGTAGGGGCGTATGGTCATACGCCCCTACGGCCATCGTCTAGAAGCCGTACACGACTCGCACATTGATGCTCACGGTCAGCTCGCCCGGCTGGATTGGCGTCGTCGCCGCCCGAAAGGACAGTGCAGCCATTTCATCTACCGCCTTGGGGACTGGATAAGCCCCACTCTCCTCCGAAATGCTTATCACCCTGGCAACGCTGACGCCGGCCGACTTTGCCAGCAGGTCAGCCCTGGCCTTAGCGTCGGCGACCGCCAACTCCATCGCCTGGTTGCGGTAGCTGGTCGGATCAGCAATCGAGAATTGCACCCCGCCGGCTATATTGGCGCCGGCTGCCACCGCGGAGTCCAGTAGCTCGCCTACCTTCGTCAGGTCACGCACTACCACGATTACATTGTTGTTGGCAACATAGCCGACGACGGTTTCGCCCCGTTCGCCCATTTGTGGATATAGGTTTAGACCGCGAGTAGTGATGTCATCGTCCTTGATGCCTTTAGTCTTGATTGCGTCAATGACTTTTTGCATCAGGTCGGCGTTTTGTGATTGGGCCTGTTGGGCCGTTTGCGCCCTGGTCTGGACTCCCAGGTTCAACGTGGCCATATCAGGCTTGGCCTTGACCTGTCCTACCCCCATGACCGAAATAGAACGTTCCGGCAAACCGGACATGGCCGCGAACGCGCCGGTAGCGCCGGCGAGAGGACGGTTGGGCCCACCGGCTGGAGCCTGGACGGCGCCGATGCCAGGTGGTGTTTGGCCTAGCGCCATACTGGTGGCAAGGAGCCAGCCGGCGGCCGCGCCTACCAGAATTAATAGAACTACTCCAAGAAAACCTGTCAATAATTGACTCAGCCTCATTGCTTCATCACCTCTTGTGATTAGGTTGACGCATTTTTAGCTATTAGCAAGGTGTTCGTCCGAGAACCACCTTACCTACCTAAAGACGGATGAATCGTGAGATACGTTCCCAAGCCGACACGAAAACCAGGCGAAGTCCGATGGAGCAATCGTCAAAACCGACTGACCACCGGGGATGTATACGGTTGCTGGAATTGTAGGGGCGTCCTTCAGCCGAAGGACGCCCCTACTTCTCGGTAGCCGGCTATAAATTGCTTTTTGCGAACCGCTAGTGGGCGCCCAGCCGGCCCGAGAGCAGTTCAATCGCCCGCGTCCAGGAGTCGCGCTCGCTGCCAAGACCTTCTTTGGTGAAACGATAGTCGTTCTTGCGCACATACTCGGCCAACTCGTGTTCGATCCGGCGCAGCGGCTCCGCTTGCGCCTCGATCAGCCGGTCAAGGTCACGCTGGCCGGCGGCCTGGTCAGCGATCCGCGCCAGATGCGGCAAGCAGAATCCGGCCGACTCTCGCAACAGCGGACATGCTTCGTCCAAGCACTCCAAAAGCGCCTCGATATAGATCTGCCCGGCTATCTCTCGCATCTCGCAGGCCGTGCAACCACGCTCCGGCAACAGCCGGCGGGCTAGGGCCGAAGTCGCCTTGGAGCGCCGAGATGCCCCCAACCGGTCGGTTAGCCCTTTCAGGAGTGATTGCCCCGGCAGGCCAGCGCGAGCCTCTTTCAAGGCGTCTTGGTAAAAATGCACCAGGTCGAGGTAGATCAGGGCGACGCCCAGCGACTCAAACTTGTCAGCCATCTGCCAGGCGTGAAAGTTGCACATGCCACGCGCCTGGCGCAGCTTTTCGCGGACCTCCACGTCGGTTACCGATTCGTAGAGGATCGCCTCGATGTAGCGGTTGGCGGCTCTAGTGGACAGGAAGCACAGTGTGCAGCCGCTCTCGTTGGCTAATGTTTCTAATAGCTCGAAGCGCGCTCGCGGCTTCGAGATCACGGCAGTTTGGCCTCCCAGTCGTCGTACATCTTTGGCAGCATCATCTGTGGCTTCCAGCTTCGTTTCAGCTCCTCGATGTCTGTCGTCTGCTGGTACTTGCCGGTCCGAGTGTAGTCCTGCTCGAAGTTTTCGATCAACTCGGTCTCAAAGAAGACGATCTGCGCCACTCGCCGGCCTACCACCAGCGGGATCGTGTAGTAGCGCGAGTTATTCGTCACCTCCATCGTCCAACGGTTGGTGTAGCCAACGTCACCCCAGCCGGCGCACTTGCAGATCTCGATAAAGTTGCGGCCCATCGAAGAGCGCGCCTTCATCATCGTGTTGATACGTCCGCCGCGACCGCCGATGAACTCGTTGGTGTGGCAGAGCAGCGTTTCACCAGGGTGGATCCAGATAATCAGATCGTCGGGCTTTATACCGGCGAGCCGAATACCGTGGCGCTGGGAGGACTCGTGGGCCGGCACGGCATTGCACGGTTCAGCGCCCCACACCCGCTCGACGTGCTGCTTATCATAAAGGTTGTACAAGCCGATCCCGCCTTCTGGATGCTTCTCGCGGTAGTACCAGGGGCCAAGAGTGACATCGTAGCCGGCGGTTCCGAGGCTAGTCTCCACAAAAGGCTCGATCACGATATTGCCGGCTGTCAGGTGCCGGCGGATAGCGGTGTTTGAGAGGAGCACCTACTCGTTCCTCACTTACAACAGGGATGCATCCAGCCCGTTAATCCTACCACGCCGGCCGACGGGATTTTAGATTTGGGATTTTGGATTGCGATGGCCAAGTACCGTAGGGGCAATCCCCTGTGATTGCCCGATACCAGGGGCACAAATGGGCAGACACGCAGGTCTGCCCCTAAGGGGGGAACCGCCGGCGAAGCGACATTTGGGCGACATGCACAAATAGCAATGTCGAATCTCAGGTTCTAGTCCCTAGCAGCGGACTCATTATGCCGGATACACTAATAAGAGCGCAAATTTTGCCGCCGGTCTTTGAGCGCCGCCAACTATGTTCGTTGTGCGTCGTGATGAAATAGAATGTTAGCCGAGCCAATATTAGCTCTTTTCCCGATGGTAGCCTTCCAAACCTTAGGTTCGCTGCGGACATCCGTGACGAGTGGAGGCAAGCTATGAAAGCAGTGCTGATGGCCGGCGGGGAGGGCTCCCGCCTTCGACCACTGACGATAAATCGCCCGAAGCCGATGGTGCCCATCGTCAACCGGCCGGTGATGGAGCATTGCTTGCTGCTGCTGCGCAAGCACGGCATCACCGATGTCATTGTCACCCTCCAATACATGGCCGCTGTCATCCAGGACTACTTCGGTGATGGCAGCAGTCTTGGTATGAACCTGATCTACTCCATCGAAGATGAGCCTTTGGGCACCGCCGGCAGCGTAAAAAAGGCCCAAGAGCACCTGACGGATACTTTCATCGTCATCAGCGCCGACGCGCTGACCGACTTCGACCTAAGCTCAATCGTCAAATCGCATCGTAAGAATCGCGCTATTGCTACCCTGACCCTCCACCGAGTGGAGAATCCGCTTGAGTACGGCGTTGTTATCACCGATGAGGGAGGTCGGATCAAGCAGTTTTTGGAGAAGCCAAGCTGGGGTGAGGTCTTTTCCGACACGGTGAACACCGGTCTGTACGTACTAGAACCTTCGATCTTTGATTACTATCCATCTGACAAGGCGGTTGATTTCAGCCAGGACGTGTTCCCCCAACTGTTGGAACGAGGCGACCGGCTATATGGATTCGTCGCCGATGGCTATTGGTGTGACGTTGGCAATCTCTCCGAGTACATGCGAGCTAACGTTGACCTACTAGAGGGGCGAGTCAAGGCCGAACCTATTGGTATTGAGATACGGCCAGGCGTCTGGGCTGCGTCAGAAGACGTGGAAATTGCTCCCAACGTCCTGTTAGAAGGGCCAATCTTTCTTGGCGAGTCGGTGAAGATTCAGAATGGGGCGGTGATTCGTGGGCCCACCGTGATACGCGACAACGCGCTCATTGACGAGCGTGTTCGCATAGAGCGTTCGATCATCTGGCGCAACACGTTCATCAGCGACCGCGCTGAGGTGCGCGGCGCTATCATCGGGCGTCAATGCGCCATCAAAAGTAGAGCAATGATCTTTGAAGGCGCGGTCATCGGCGACCAAACAACCATAGGGGAGGGGGCAATAGTCCAGCCGGGGGTCAAAGTCTGGCCAAACAAGGAGATCGAAGCTGGCGCTACCGTTTCGTCTAGCCTGATCTGGGGATCCTACAGCCGGCGCGCATTGTTCGGCCGTTGGGGGATCACGGGCCTGGTTGATGTTGACATGACGCCAGAGTTTGCCGCCAGGATTGGCGCAACCTATGGCTCGACTTTACCCAAAGGAAGCACCGTGATCGTCAACCGCGACGCTCACCGAGCGCCTCGGATGATAAAGCGGGCGCTCATTAGCGGGTTGCCATCAGCCGGGGTCAATGTAATTGACGTAAAGTCACAGCCGACGCCGGTTCTGCGCTACATAACACGGGTCCAAGGGGCCGCCGGCGGCGTCCATGTTCGCGTTGCGCCGCACGACGCAAAGGTGGTGGATATTAGCTTCTTCGACCACCGTGGTCTCGACATAGACGGCAAGGCTAAGCGTAAAATTGAGGGTGTCTACTTTCGTGAGGACGTCCGGCGGGCCTATTTAGACGACATTGGCGTCATTACCGAGTCACCCGGCCTCGTCAATCGCTATCTTGAGGGATTCGCTAAGGCGATCAATGCCGAGGTGTTCCAGCGAATAGATCGGCAACCGGTCGTGATTGATTACTCGCACTCGCCGGCGGCGCATGTCCTGCCGGCGGTCTTGAGCCGACTAGGTTGCGATGCGATCGCCTTGAACGCCGACCCGGACGAGAGACGGCTGACCCGCACTCGTGACCAGATTGAGACCTCGCTCAATCAACTCAGCAGCATTGTCGCCAGCATCGGCGCCAGGATGGGCGTGCGCCTTGACCCCAGCGGGGAACGGCTGATCGCATTTGACGAGCGAGGCCGGCGCATCGGCAGTTGGGAGCTGTTGGCGGTCGTGGCGACGCTGGTGTTGCGCGGCGCCGGCGGCGGTAACATCGCGGTGCCGGTCAACGCGCCGACAATCTTCGAGCGCATAGTCAGCAACTTTGGCGGCACGGTAGTGCGAACGAAGGTTGATCCCACCGCATTGATGAGCGCCGGCGTCAGTAAGGGCGTCTTGCTGGCCGGCGGCGGACAGGGCGGTATCGCCTTCCCGGAGTTTCAGCCGGCGCTGGACGCGCTCTACGCGACCGTGAAGATTCAGGAGCTACTTTTGACCCAAGAGACCAGCCTGGCAGAGGAGGTAAACCGGCTGCCTCAGTTCCATGCTATTCAGACAAGGGTCACTTGCCCGTGGGAGAACAAGGGCCGAGTTATGCGAATGTTGAGCCAGCAGTACCAAGGGTCGGACACCACTCAGATTGATGGTATTCGCATTGACCTGAGTAGCGATGAGTGGGTGTTAGTGTTGCCGGACGCTGAAAGGCCGCTGTTCCACATATTTGCCGAGTCTTCGTCGAACGAGGGCGCGCACACTTTGGCGGAGAAGTATTCGGCATTGGTTGCCAGCCTGCAACGATAGCGGTCAGCTTTCAGCGGTCAGCTTTCAGCGGTCAGCGGTCAGCGGTCAGCGGTCAGCCGTCAGCTCACAGCGGCAGCAATCAGCTATTAGGAATCATGCTCTTGGGGCAACTGCTAGGACAAACTACGAAGCCACGTATTGGCAAGATGTTTTACTCAGCGCTGCACCGGCAGCTAAACATCGGCTGAGCGCCTGTAGCGCGGGGCCTTGTGCCCCGCCCGCCCTCCTGTATAGACCGACAGAGCGATTGACCGCTGATCCCTAACACCTTACTATAGCGGAGTGCAAAAGCATTGAGCCTTGTAGCGCGGGGGCTTGTCCCCCGCGGGGAACGGGCGGGGCACAAGGCCCCGCGCTACTGTTAATATCGCAACAAGCAGTAAGGTCGAGCAATACGGCTCGATTATTATGCTCAATGCTGTATTTATCCTCGATTGCCGACTGCTGACCGCTGATGGCTGACTGCTGATAGCTAATGGCAAGGATTGCCGAAGGGGTGCGTTTGAATGGTAGATCTCGACACACTTGGTTCGCTCTGCAAGCGGCGCGGATTCATATTTCCCGGCAGCGAGATCTACGGCGGATTCGGCGGGTTCTGGGACTACGGCCCGCTCGGCGTCGAGCTGAAGCGCAATGTCAAAGACCAATGGTGGCGCTCCGTTGTCCAGGAGCGTGATGATGTTGTCGGTCTTGACTGCGCCATCGTGATGAATCCGCGGGTATGGGAGGCCTCCGGCCACGTCAAGAACTTCATCGAGCCGCTAGTTGATTGTAAAGGCTGCAAGATGCGCTGGCGCGAGGACCAGCTTGAAACCCCTCGCTGTCCCAACTGCGGAGGCGAGCTGACCGAGGCCCGCTGGTTCAACACCATGTTCAAGACGTTCGTCGGGCCGGTCGAAGACCAGTCGGCTATTGCCTATCTCCGGCCGGAGACGGCGCAGGGCATCTTCGTCAACTTCCGCAACGTGCTGACCACCACCCGGCGCAAGCTACCGTTCGGCATCGCCCAGATCGGCAAGGCGTTTCGCAACGAGATCACACCCGGCCGCTACTTCTTCCGCTCGCGCGAGTTCGAACAGATGGAGCTTGAGTACTTCGTCCGGCCGGAGCAGGGCGAGGAGTCTTATCGAAGCTGGATAGAGCAGCGCCGGCAGTGGTATCTCGACCTCGGCATCCGGCCCGATAACCTGCGGTTGTACGAGCATCCGAAAGAGTCGCTGGCCCACTACTCGAAGGGCACAACTGATGTCGAGTATCAGTTCCCCTTCGGTTGGGGTGAGCTTGAAGGCATTGCCTACCGCGGCGACTTCGACCTGAAGGTGCACAGCGAGCACAGCGGCCAGGAGTTGACCTACTTCGACGAGGAGGCCAACAGCCATTTCCTGCCGCATATCGTCGAACCATCGGCCGGCGTTGATAGGGCCGTGCTTTGTTTCCTGTTGGACGCCTACCACGAGGAGCCGGACAAGGAAGGCACTCGCGTCGTGCTAAAGCTGGACCGCCGGCTGGCGCCGGTAAAGGTTGGCGTGTTGCCGCTGTCGCGCAAGGCGCCGCTGGTTGAGATGGGGAAGCAGGTCTGGGCCGACCTGCGCAAGCATTTCACCACCAGCTACGACGACGCCCAGAGCATTGGCCGGCGCTACCGCCGGCAGGACGAGGTTGGCACGCCCTACTGCGTCACCGTTGACTTCCAGTCGTTGGAAGACCACGCCGTCACCATCCGCGACCGCGACAGCATGCAGCAGATCCGCGTCTCGACCGACCGGCTGGTTGCGACGTTGAAAGAGAAGCTGGCGGTCTGAAGACGACAGGGTAGATAGGAGGTTCCCTGATGGCTACCCACCAAGATCGAATTATTGACTATCTGCAGACGCATCCAGATGGTGCTACCGATGGTGAACTGACGGAGGCGCTCGATATTAAGTGGCATCAGACTGTTAATCAAGAGTGTCGCCTACTGGAAAGTCTAGGTGTGCTATCACGTGATGAGGATCCGGATCTATGGGAAAATCGTCAATCGGCTTGTGAGCGATACAGCACCGACAACCCCAGTTGCAGAAGCAAGGCTGCCTGCCATAGCTCCTGACGCAACCCCTGCTCCGCCGGAATCAACTACGACCCAAACAAGTTTCGTTGTTCTCGACCATAAAACGGCGATGCGAGAGTTCGCTTATCAGGGCGAGATCAAGATGTCCGAAGATGAAGTAAAACGCGCGGTAGCAGCGGTTTTGCGGAGGCAAGGTTGGCAGGCCAACGTCAAATGGAGACATGAACCGGGTATTGACATTGAAGCCCTTCGCGGCAAAGAGCGGATGGTGATTGAAGCCAAAGGTGAGGGGTCGCTTGCACCGATGCGCGCGAACTATTTCCTTATGACGCTTGGTGAGTTGCTACAACGCATGGACTCGCAGGATGCGAGTTACAACATTGCGCTCCCTGCACATCGCCAATTCGTTGGCCTGATATTTCGATTGCCGGTTTTCATTCGCAGATTGCTTCGAATAGGGTTTTTTCTGGTAAAGCCTTCGGGTCAAGACAGTTTCGAGATCGCTTTCGTCCCGCCGGAGACAGACCTTAGCAAAGCACGATGAACCTCAGACACCCCGCCGGCCCAGCCGCCAATGCTATAATTACTCCGGGCTGCGGCCCACTTTTCGCTCCGTTTGCTGTAAACAAGGCGCGGCGTCTTCTCCGTAGGGGCGTTCAATTGAACGCCCCTACCCGGCCAATTGCCACAACAATTGACGCAATATCTGTGAAATCTGCGTAATCTGCGGATAGGAGTCCCTGACTATGGCTAAAAAATGGGTCTATCGGTTTGCCGAGGGCAACGCCAAGATGCGCGACCTGCTCGGCGGCAAGGGCGCCGGCGTCGCCGAGATGACAGGGGCCGGCCTGCCGGTCCCGCCCGGCTTCACCATCACCACCGAGGCTTGCAACGCCTACTACCAGGCAGCCGGCGGCGCCTTCCCCGACGGAATGTGGGAGCAGGTCTTAACGGCGCTGGCCGAGGTTGAGAAGCAGACCGGTAAGAAGTTCGGCGATCCGAGCAACCCGCTACTGGTCTCGGTCCGCTCCGGCGCAAAGTTCTCGATGCCGGGCATGATGGACACTGTTCTTAATCTTGGTCTGAACGAGAAGACCCTCAAGGGTCTGATCGAGCGCACCAAGAACGAGCGCTTCGCCAACGATTCCTACCGGCGCTTCATCCAGATGTTTTCTAAGATCGTGCTAGAGATTGAGGCCGCCAAGTTTGAACATCTGCTCGACCAGATGAAAGAGAAGGTCGGCGCAAAACAGGACACCGACCTCACCGGCGAGCATCTCAAGGCGTTGGTACAGCAGTTCAAGGATTTGGTTAAGCGGGAAACTGGTCAGGAGTTTCCGAACGACCCACTTGAGCAATTGAGGTTGGCAGTGCAGGCCGTCTTCCGCTCCTGGAACAACCGGCGGGCGATTGACTACCGCAACTTCCACAAGATAGCGCATGACTTGGGCACCGCCGTCAACGTTCAGACGATGGTCTTTGGCAACATGGGCGCTGACTGCGGCACCGGCGTCGCCTTCACCCGCGATCCCAGCACCGGCGAGAAGAAGCTGTTTGGCGAGTACCTGTTGAACGCCCAGGGCGAAGATGTGGTGGCCGGCATCCGCACGCCGCAGCCGATTGCGGTGATGGCCCAAGAGCTACCGCAGGTCTATGGGCAGTTTGAAAAGATTGGCCGGCAACTGGAAGGGCACTACCGCGAGATGCAGGACCTGGAGTTCACCGTAGAGAACGGCCGGCTCTACATGCTGCAAACTCGCACCGGCAAGCGTTCGGCCGCCGCCGCCTTGAAGATCGCGGTTGATATGGTCGAAGAAGGGCTAATCAGCAAAGAAGAGGCGGTGGGCCGGGTCGAGCCGGTCCAGATCGAACAGCTTTTGCACCGCCGCATCGACCCGAATGCAAAGGTTGAGGTGATAGCTGTCGGGTTGAACGCCTCGCCAGGCGCCGCAACCGGCAAGGCGGTCTTTGACGCCGATACCGCCGATGAGATGGGATCCAAAGGCGAAAAGGTGATCCTGGTGCGGCCCGAGACTAACCCCGATGACGTGCATGGCATGCTTGCTGCCCAGGGTATCCTGACCGCTCGTGGCGGCGCAACCAGCCACGCCGCGGTGGTTGCTCGCAGCGTCGGCAAGCCCTGTGTCGCCGGCTGCGAGGCGATCAGGGTTGACCCGGAGAAGCGCCAGTTTTCTGCCAATGGTAGAGTGGTCAAGGAGGGTGACCTCATCTCGATCAACGGTTCGACCGGCGAGGTCATCCTCGGCGCGGTGCCGCTGATTGACCCGGAGATGACGCCAGACCTGCACAAGCTGTTGGGCTGGGCCGACGATATACGAAGGTTGCAGGTCTGGGCTAATGCCGATTACCCACGCGATGCCAAGATTGCCCGCGAGTACGGCGCCCAGGGCATCGGACTCTGCCGGACCGAGCACATGTTCTTCGAGACCGAGCGGCTGCCGGTTGTTCATCGGATGATTCTGGCTGAAAATGAGGCTGAGCGGGACGAGGCGCTGGCAAAGCTCCTCCAGTTCCAGCGCGACGACTTTCGCGGCATCTTTCGAGAGATGGACGGCCTGCCGGTCGTCATCCGGCTGCTCGACCCGCCATTGCACGAGTTCCTTCCCTCCTACGAGGAGCTATTGGTTGAAGTCACCGAGCTTCGTCACGACGGCAAACACCCGCAACTGCTTGCCGAGAAAGAGGCTTTGCTGCGCCGGGTGGCCGCTATGCGCGAGGCCAACCCGATGCTCGGCCTGCGCGGTTGCCGGCTGGGGCTGATGTTCCCCGGCGTCAACGCGATGCAGGTGCGGGCGATCTTGCTGGCGGCGATTGATGTCCAGCGCGAGGGCGTGAAAGTCCATCCTGAGATCATGATTCCCCTGGTCGGCCACGTGAACGAGCTAAAGGCAATAAGAGAAGAATTGGAAACAGTCGCCAAGCAGATTGAAAAGGAAGAAGGCGTCTCGACACCCTACAAGTTTGGCACCATGATCGAGGTGCCACGGGCGGCGTTGACCGCTGACGAGATAGCCCAGTACGCCGAGTTCTTCAGCTTTGGCACCAATGACCTGACCCAGATGACGTTCGGCATCAGCCGCGACGACGCCGAGGGCAAGTTCTTGCTGGACTACGTGAAGCGCAAGCTGTTGCCGGACAACCCGTTCCAGGTGCTAGACCAGACCGGCGTCGGCAAGCTGATGAAGATGGCGGTTGAAGGAGGGCGGGCGACCCGGCCAGACATCGAGCTAGGGATTTGCGGCGAGCACGGCGGCGAGCCGAGTTCAATTGCCTTCTGTCACCGGCTGGGGCTTAACTACGTCAGTTGCTCGCCCTACCGGGTGCCGGTTGCCCGGCTGGCTGCCGCCCAGGCCGCGCTGGCCGCCCAAGAGAAGGACCGCTAGCCTGAACGAGTCATCCGCCATCCGTCTGACGCGCTGGGGCGGCTGGCTGGCTGTCGCCGGCTTGGCCATATTAGTTTTGGCCGGCGTCGCCCTCGCCGCCACCGTTGGCCCCGCGGCCTTGGTCAGCGGTGATCTGAGAACCAGAAGCGCGTTGGTGGTCGGCGGCTTTGGCGTGATCGCCCTGGCCGGCGTCGTAATCGGCCTCGTTGGAGTCGCGCTCTACGTGCTGGCGCCGGCCCAACCCGGTCTAGCCCAGCGCGGTTACGCCAGCCTGCGCACCGCCGTTGCAATGCTGGTTTTAGCCGCCGCCATCGCCAATGTAATGCAGATTCCCTTTCTCCTGTCGAGTCCTGGGCTGCTAACGCCATCCGGATCCCGTCAGATCGAACTTTCGCCGGCGATACTGTTTGTCGCTATCGCCTCATTGCAGGTGTGTCTGGCAGCCATTGTCTACTTGCGAATCATCGCCCCTGGGGCGATGTCTTGGCGCGATTTTGGCTTGACCAAGCAAAACCTGAACAATAATATCCTTAAAGGGCTGCTCACCTGGATCGTTCTGCTGGCGGTGTCGCTTGGTTTGGAAGCTGTTCTGGGCAAGGCGGGAGTTGAGCAGAATCAGGCCGAGCTATTTGCCGGACTCAAGGGAGCGCCGGTTGGTCAGTTTCTGCTGGTGCTGGTCGCCGGCGTCGTGGTGGCGCCGGTCGGCGAGGAGATATTCTTCCGAGGCTATCTGTTCAGCGCATTGTTGAGGGAACGCGGGCCATTCGTTGCCTACGGCGCAACATCGCTGCTATTCGCAGCCGTTCATTTCAACCTGCCGGCTCTCTTGCCGATTCTTGTACTGGGCATCGGCCTGGCAGTTGCCCGCCACCTGACTAATAGCTTGCTCCCATCCATCATCGCCCACGGCTTAAACA
>JBCLEL010000021.1:0-14800 GCA_038913435.1 Chloroflexota bacterium | reverse complement strand
TACCAGGCGTACGGAGACTCCGGCGCGAGGTCGATAGACCGTTGAAAGTATTTCAGAGCATTTTTGTGATCTTGTCTGCCGAGCGCACAGGTGACGCCAAGGGATAAGAGGCCATCCGCGTCTTGCAGCGAGGACAGCGCGTCAGCGAGGCTATCAAAATCCTCCACCGGATTTCTCCCCTCGGTGTATGCAACTACTTCCAAAAGATAGGCCGGCTCCGGCTGGATCGGGTCCTCAGACGTTGGTCGCCTGAGAAAAGCGTCTTCGCCCAACCGTTGCAGGCAGTCGCCAAAGTGGTGAGGAAGGCGGTCGAACACGCCCTCCAAGACAGCCCGGCAACGACGATGGGTTAGCGGGAAGACACCCGCCTCAATCAGCAGCGTAAGCGACCGCAAAAAGTCTTGGTTCTCGGGCGGCAAACCATTCCACCGATCGTGCATTGCTTTCAGAGACTCCGCCATTGTGATGCGACCGGGGGTCGGGTATAGCTCACTTTCGGCCGGGTCCCAGTCCTTGCCAATACTCCGCGCTAGCCGCTCCTTCTCATCCGCCGTCTGTTGCAGGAGCGCCAATTCAAGCCGAATATTGTCCTCGCAGAATCCTTGAAAGCGCCAGTTCATTGGCTCGCTTGCGGCTCCGGGATTGGAGTCATCTCTTCTTCTCAGATACCTGAATTCGGGACCATCCCTGCAAGTGGCCGCCACTACCCAGGTTCTAGTGTGGCGCCCAAGTTTTTCACCAAATTGTTTAAGGTCCGGCGTGTGATCCGAGGAGCCGGCATACTCGTGGATGCCCTCAAGTAGCAGCACCACTCGCTGACCCTTGAAGAGAGAAAACGCTTCATCGGCCGGAACAGGCTCGCTCTTGGGCACAACGACCTGATACCCTTCCATCCTTCTTACGATTTCGTACAGCGTGCGGCTCTTGCCGGCCAGCGGCGAGCCAATCAAGACAAAGCCTTTGCCATCTGTCAGGGACTTGACCAGAGCATCCTCGTCGTACCACGAGGTCGGTTTGCCAGTGGCAATCTGGTCGTAAAGGACAGCTTTGCGCGGTATGTAGGTTGGGTAGTGTGGACGGTAGTGCGGATCGGTGTCTTGCCCTGGCTCCAACTGCCGGAAGCCGAGGTCTTCAGGACGGAGGCTGGTGGCCGGCGTGAGCAAGGAAAACTCTTGACGCAGACGATCCTTGCGCTCCGCTTCTTGTCGTATCAGACGGTCTTTCCGCTCTAGTTCCTGGCGTAGCAGGTGGCTCTTGTGATTCAGATATGACCACAGGGTGAGCAGTGCCATAACGATCAGAACGGGGCCGATCCAGGGCAGATTCCATATTAGAAAGGCGGGCAGATAAGCAGTAGCAGCTTGGTCAGTTGCTATCGCTGCTGCAATCGCAACAACAACAGCGCCTATTGAAGCCCAGAATATCCTGACGACCGCCCAATGCCACCTTGTCAGACGAAGCCACCCCCACTTAGTTAACTTGTATTGTAGCGTTACAGGGAGAATTAGGTCAGTCCTGGTAGCTCCCGACCACAAAGCTGGTGATAGCACGCCAAACAAGATAGGCCGAGGGGCTCCTGGTGACCCCTCGGCCTGAGGAGAAGGGGGAGTAGTGGAATTGAGCCGGACGGCGCTGTCCGGCCTGGAAGCTGTCAGCTATAGGCTAGCAGGACCTCGCATCGGCAAGTTGAACCGCGGGCCCGACTGATTCGGCGCCGGCTGCCGCTGCTTTGGAGCAGGCATCGTCTGGTCAACCCACTGGTTGAGCTTGGTCTCCAGATTCTTTAGATAGTCGTCGGCCTGCTGCTGGGTCAGCCTGCCGTTCCGAACCGCCTGGTTGACCTGCTGGCGGGACTTGTCAAGCAGCGCGCTCACCAAGCCGGCCTTAGTCTTGCCCTGGCTCTCGGCGATCTTGGCCGGCGTCTCGCCGTTGCGCAGGCGGGTCATAAAGTCTTGGACCGAGAGTCCCACGTAGTCGGCCGCGGGCTGGACTAGTGAGTTTGCCCCGCGCAATTCCTGATGCTTGAAGCCTCCACCAAATCCAAATGGTTTCGGCCCGCGATCAGGGCGGTTCTGGTCAGGATGATTCTGCTGGAACTCCTGGCGCAGCTCCTGCATCGTTTGCTGAATGGCGTCACCTAGCTTTGCTTGGTCAATGCCGAGCTTGCTTGCCAGCTTTTCTATGAACGTGTTAGCGAAAGGAATCCTCAGACCCGGTGTAGGCGTGGGTGTTGGATCCGCTGCCCAGGTCATGCCCACCGGCACTAGCAGCAACGCAATCGCCGCTACAATCAATCCTATCTTTAGCTTTTTCATTATCTTTCACCTCTAGGATTTAACTTATTGCGATATTGGCGTTTCAGGCCACTCGCCTAGTTGAACCGTCAGTGTTATCTCCTTTCCGTCACGTAATACCTTCAGCGTTACCTTGTCGCCGACTTCTTTATTGGCAATGTAGCTGCCAAGCTCGTCAACCGATGAGACCGCCTGTCCGTCAATTCCGACGATGACATCGCCACCCTTGCCAAGCTCGCCGGTCGTCCGGCTTGCAGCGCGCAGGCCGGCCTGATCAGCGGGTCCCTTTGTCACCACACCGATGATGTAAATGCCTTTCTGGACGGTCAGCCCCAGTTGTTCGGCCAGCCGGTTGTTCAATGGCAGACCTGAGATGCCTAGCCACGGGTAGCTGATCTTAGCGCCGGTTTCTAGCTTGTTCATTACCCGCTTGGCCGCGTTGATCGGCACCGCAAAACCAACGCCGACTGAGCCACGCACCGGACTTTCGATCACACTGTTAATTCCAATCACCTCGCCACGGGCGTTCAACAATGGGCCGCCACTGTTGCCGGGGTTGATCGCGGTGTCGGTCTGGATCATGTTGCGGATGGGACGGTTGGTCCCGCCAACGCGTGAGCGGCCGAGCGAGCTTACGACGCCGGCCGTCAGGCTGCCATCCAATCCGAATGGACTACCGATGGCGATTGCCACTTGGCCGACCTTGATATTGTCGGAGTTGCCTAGTTTGGCCGGCCGCAGGCCAGGAGGACTGCCGTTGATTTTGAGGAGCGCGAGGTCGTTGCCGGGATCGCGCCCAAGCACTTTGGCCTCAAACTCGCGGCCATCGGACAGGCTGATGGTTGCCGTATCCACCTCGCTGACCACGTGGTTGTTGGTCAGAACCAGGCCCTGGTCGCTGACTATGATTCCTGAGCCAGCGCCGTTTAGCGGACTGGGCCCGCCCGTCGGTTGCCGGACCACCACGCCAACCACCGACGGCAAGGCGCTCTCATAGACGCCTACTATGACGTCTTCGTACTCTAGCAACTGCCCTTTAAGCACTGGGGACGGCGCTGGCGCCGCCACATTCGCCAGCGGCTGGCTGGTAGCCACCTCAGCCGGCGTCACCGGTCGTGGGGCCGGCGCCCGCGACAATATGATCGCCGGCGCTGGTGATAACGTTGCCACCAGCGAAACGCCCGGCGAAAGGGCGTTAACCATGTAGCCGGCGGTGGCAACGGTGACGCCGGCGATCAACGCCACCGCCAGCACTATTCCCAACGCCACGCCAAGAGTTACTTTTACCACTTGAACCATTGATAATCTCCTTCCCATCTTCTCCGATGGACTGATCTGAGCAACTTCGCTCTTACAGTTTAGACCTTAGTTCCGTTTCGTTAATTGGCCGTTGGGGAAATGTAAAATAGGCGTAAACTTCCCTGACTTGAAAATTACCGTTGGCAAATGAGATTGCTTTGGGGTTGCCTCAGGCAACCCCAAAGCAGAGACAATCAGTAGTACCTGTCATTGCGAGCGAAGTGATTCATTCGCCGGCGGCGCACCACCAGTGCATGAAAATGTATCGCCGTAGGGGCGTACTGCAATACGCCCCTAAAAAGCCGCCGAATTCTATTTTCACAGGAGGAGCGAAGCAATCTCGGTAGCGTTAGATTGTTTGCGATTGCGGGCGACTCGCCCCGCTGTTACGCCGCACGGAGCGCCGGCAGCTTCACCGTAAAAATAGTGCCGTTTTGCTCGTCGCTCTCGGCTGCGATGGATCCCCCGTGCAACTGGACCAGCTCCTGAACGATGCAGAGGCCGAGACCGCTGCCTTCGTTGCCGTTGCGGGAGCGCGAGGCGTCAACCTGGTAGAAACGTTCAAACACCCGGCTCAGATGTTCGGGAGCTATGTAGGAGCCGGTGTTTGACACTGAAATCTCAACCGACTTGGTCGAATCGCCGATTCCATTCCTGGCTGCAACCTGGACCAGCCCGCCGGCCGGCGTGTGCTTGACCGCGTTGTCAATGAGATTGACCAAGACCTGCTCCAACCGGTGGGGATCAGCCGGGACCGCCAGCGCCGGTTCGACCTCGGACTTGAGGGCTACACCCTTTTCCGCCGCGCGCAGATCGAACGACCGCAGGCAGTCGGCGACTAGCTCGCTCAGGTCAACCGGCTCGATGTTGAGCGCCACCTGGCCGCTTTCGATCTTCGATAGATACAGCAGGTCATCAACCAGCCGGTGCATCCGGCTGGACTCCTCCCGCACGACCTGGCCGGCCGTTTGGTAATCCCCTGGACTGCGTAAGGTCCCGTCAACCATCGCCTGGGCGAAGCCCTGGATTGAAGTAATTGGGGTACGCAACTCGTGCGACACGTTTGCCAGGAAATCACGCATCAAACGTTGTGAATGGGCTATATCTTTGGCCATCCGGTTGAAAGATTGGGCGAGGGTGTCTATCTCAGCGATCTTTTGCCGAGGGACGTGATAGTCATAGTTGCCACGCGCGATCTCCAGGCTGGCCGAGGTCAGGGTCCGTATTGGCCCGGTGATCGAGCGGGACAGGAGTATCGCCGCCCCAAACGACACGATCAGCGCCAAAAGGGCGGCCAGCGACAAGCCGGGCGTCAGTTCCATCCAGGCGGTGGAGAGACTCTGCTGAGGTACCGTCAAGGCCACCTGATAGCCGGTCGCTTGCCTGCCCGTGCGTTGTAAGATCGGACGAGGCGCCCTCGGCACCGAGGTGACGACGAAAAGACTTGGCTGATCGCCGGCTGTATAGTGGCCCCAATAGGAAGCCAAGCCGGTCCTCATCTGTTGCTCAGTCAGATCTATCTGCTTGCCTTCCAGTTTTTTCCCGGTGTCCACCACCACTCGACGCTGACTGTCCATCAGTAGAATACGCACTTCGAGATCGGTAGCCTGCATTTCAAGGAAGCCGGCGATCTGCTCCAGGGTGGCGCCGGCCCCGTCCAGGATCGCAACCTGATAAGAGAGCGGCAGTGCGATCTCCGCCAATTGGTTCGCCCGTAGCTGACTCTGATACTCGCGCAGGATGTAAACGAAGGTTGAGCCGGCCAAGAACAGGGTCAGGGCTATTACAATTGTAAAAGCCAGGATAAGGCGAGTCCTAAGCGTTCTAAACATCTTTCAGCGATCAGCAGTCAGCTTTCAGCCATCAGCAATGGATTTTGGATTCCCCACCAGCCCCAATCTAAAATCGGCAATCTAAAATCCAAAATCAATCGTTTCAAGACTCCGGCTCGACGACCATCTTGTAGCCTACGCCCCATACGGTCTTGATCTTGGCTTTGCTGCCGGCCAGCTTTCCACGCAGCCAGGTGACGTGGACATCTATGGTCCGGGAATCACCAAGAAAATCATACCCCCAGACGACGCTGATCAGTCGCTCGCGGTCGAGGACGATCTCCGGATTGCGGGCGAAGGCGACCAGCAGGTCAAACTCTTTGGCGCGCAGTTGCACCGGCTGGCCCTCAACCCGCACCTCACGACGGTCTATATCAACTTGTAGATTAGCCAGGACGATTCGATCACCTGGTTGAGATGGACTCTGCGACCGGCGCAGCACCGCCTTTACCCGGGCGACCAGCTCGCGTGGGTTAAAGGGCTTTGTCACGTAGTCGTCGGCGCCGATCTCCAGCCCTACGATCTTGTCAACGTCGTCGGTCCGCGCGGTCAATATGATGATCGGCGCGTTTGAGGTCTTTCGTATCTGCCGGCAGGCTTCCCAGCCGTCCATAACCGGCATCATCAGATCGAGAACGATCAACTCCGGTTTGATCTTGCTAGCGAACTCGACCGCCTCTTTACCGTTGCTAGCCGATTTGACAACAAAGCCTTCGTTCCGCAGGTAGAGCGATACCAGCTGAACGATGTTCTTTTCGTCGTCGGCAACCAGAACTGTCGCCATAGCCTTATATCCTGGCCGATTTGTCGGCTTTCGCCAATTCCATTCTCACTGACAATTCTGCCATGCCGATTAACTAAATGTTAAAAGATGGTAATTTCAGGCTATATTCTCCCAATGCTAGCGCCTGGCTAGAAAGCGAAAACCCACTGGCTGCTGGTAAGCCTTGACCCCTGGGAGTGTTTCTAGAGACCGCTGCGTAATTCAGTGGTTGCCGAAAACCTCATCCCCCTGACCCCCTTCTCCTGCCAGGAGAAGGGGGAATAATTGCTGGGGGACACCCCCAGACCCCCGTCAGAGGTCGCGGTAGGCGACCTCTGCACACGTCTAGTCGGGCTTCAGCCCGTTCAACAAGCGCCCGGACTTCAGTCCGGCGACTGTTACGCGCTATTTCAACAGCAGTTTCATTCATGCAGCAGTCTCTTTCTACTCACTATGACCTCGGCATTCTCGGACGGTAAATTTACATTAGCCCGCCAATGCCCGCCGGACGCCGGCGATAGCCGGCTCATCATCCTCCGGCAGGATCGTCCGCAGGTCTATCAGGACGCGGTCGCGCTCGATGCGGCTGATGACCGGCCTATCCGCCGAGCGCAAGGCCCGCGCTATCGCCTCGCAGTCGCCTAGCGCAGGCGAGCCGGCGGCGGTCGCCGGCTCGATGGCAACAGCCCAGGATGACAAGGCTTCACCTGGCAACGACCCGCCGCCAACCGTTGCCTGGCTAGCCACCAGATTCACCGTCAATGGAATATCAGAGAGGTGGCTAATCCACTGGCGTCCGCGCGACTCAAGCTCGGCCGGCGAGGCGGCGATCATCCGCCAGACCGGGATCTTCTGGATCGCCTCGCCCCGGCGGTAGTGCCGCAACGTAACCTCCATTGCGGCCAGGCTCATCTTGTCTATGCGCAACGCCCGCGCCAATGGATGGCGGGCGCAGAGGCGAACGGCGTCAGCCTTGCCGACGATCAGGCCGGCTTGGGGGCCGCCAAGCAGCTTGTCGCCGGAGAAGCAGACCAGGTCGGCGCCGGCCTTGACGCTATCTTGCACAATCGGCTCCTCGCCCAAGCCAAATTGCGTCGGATCAACCAGGCATCCGCTACCCAGGTCGTCCACCAACCGCAATCCGCGCCGGCCGGCCAGCTCGACCAGCTCTTCCAGCGAGGTCTCGTGGGTAAAGCCGATGATACGGAAGTTGCTGTGATGCACTCGCAGCAGGATGGCCGTCTCCGGCGTGATCGCTCGCTCGTAATCAGCCGGGTAGGTGCGGTTGGTGGTGCCAACCTCCACCAGCCGGCCGCCGCTCTGCTGCATCACTTCCGGGATGCGAAAGCCGCCGCCGATCTCAATGGCCTGGCTGCGCGAGACGACGATCTCCTGTCCGGTCGCCAGCGCCGCCAGCGCCAGCAGGACAGCGCCGGCGTTGTTGTTCACCACCAGCCCATCTTCGGCGCCGGTCAGCTCGGTCAAAAGCCGCTTCAGGTGGACATGGCGTGACCCGCGCTCGCCCTCTTCGAGGTCGTATTCGAGGTTGGAGTAGCTGGTGGCAACCTCCGAGGCGGCAGCGGCGGCTTCCGCCGAGAGCAAGGCCCTTCCGAGGTTGGTGTGGATGATGACGCCGGCGCCATTGATGACCTGGCGCAGATTGCGACGCTCCACCAATCGAATAGCCCGCTCAATTCCAGTCACCAGTTCGTCGAAGCCGGCCGGCGGTCGGCCGGCTAGCCGGGCGGCGCGTTCCTCCGCTAGGACTAAGCGCGCCTGGTCAACGACAATGGCGCGTCCGTGTTCGCCGATCAATGCCGCAATTGGCGGCGAGGCGAGCACGCGCTCGACGCTGGGCAAGTCGCGCAGAGTATGGTGGGCGCTCACCGATCAAGCCGGCCGATTTCTAGCGGACTGCGGTAGGTGCGCAGGTTCTCCAGCCCTTCCTCACCTATCTCGCGCAGAAATTCGTCTTCTGAGCCGGCCAGTTGAGTCAATGCCCGCTCCGCCTCGTCGGTCGCAATCTCCGCCAGCGCGTTCACCGCCGCAGCGACGATCTCGCGGTCATCGTCGGTAGTAAACCTAACCAAAGTCGGGACCGCCTCCTCGAGCTCTATCCCGCCGGCCGCCCGCACCGCTTCGAACCTGATCTCAGTGTGGGCGCTAGACAGTGATTGCATCACCTCCGGCAACCAGAAGCGGTCGGCGCTGCGGCCCATCGCATAGACGGCGCTGGCCTTTACCTCTCGGTCCGGGTGGGCAAAGCCCCACCTAATCAGGTCACGGACCGGCTTTTCGTTGAAGACGCCGATGGCCTCCAGCGCCCGCCGGCGTATGACCAGCGGTTCGTCCTCATCGTTGACCATCTTAATAAGAGCGTCCTTTAACTGCTGACCTACGGTCGCCCGCAACTGACCCAACTCAAACGCCAGCGCGTAGCTAGCCAGGGACAATAAAGCCGCCTCGCGCACCTCGACATTCGGATCGCTTTGCGCGATTTTCAATACCAGTCTGACGGTGGCAGGATCGGCGCTCTCCCACAATGATGAGACGGCCAGCCGGCGCACTCCGGCTGAGGGGTCGCTGGTCAGCCCGACCATCGCCGGCGCCAGGTCTAGCTCGGTCTGATCCTCCGCCAGTTCAGCCAGCCGGCTCGCCAGCTCGATCCGACGCTCCTCGGCTGCCTGGGTCATCGCCTGCTTGAACTGCTCGACCTCGGCCGGCGTCAAGGACGACAGCCCAACCAGGTCTGAGTGCTTGGGGAGCTTGTCGCCGCCGGCTATTGCGGCAAGTAAGGCGGCAAAATCCAAAGTAGTCCTCTAACTATTCGCTAGCTTCAGCTTGATAACTTAATGGCCTTCGGGTATGAGCCTATTTCTTGATGTCAGATTCCAACACTGATGTTAATGTATCAGTCAAACATAGCTTGCGCAAAACGATACTCTGAGAATAGATTCCGCAGAGGCGCTAATGGATAACGATTTGGAATTAACCGCGTGCACACCTTACCCAGTTGACCCGGATGGTTTTAACCAGCGGGCAGAGCTACCATACGGCCTAAGCGCGCAACACCTCTACCAAGCTATGAATGTCTTTGTCGACTTCCTTGGCTTTATCCATCAACAGCTTCATACAAGGGACTTAGCACGTCTCGAGTCTCTGCTGATGCCCGCCAATTTCAGCAGTATCGTAGGCGAGTTCATCGGTGCAACCATTCCTCGGTACTGCCCTGGCCTCGTAAGGAACCAATACCACAACGGTTATCCCGACTTGATACCTGCTGGCCGATTTCCGAACAATGCTGTCCAATACACTGTCGATGGAATTGAGATCAAAGCTTCTCATTATCCGCGAGGGTGGCAAGGGCACAATCCCGAAAACGTATGGCGTATGGTGTTTGTATTTGATAGTAACCGGCCCAGCGATGCTGCAAAAGGCGTTAAGCCAAAGCCATTCCGTTTGAGCGAAGTCTTAGGGGCTCATCTGACGAAAGAAGACTGGCTGTTTTCAGGCCGTTCGGAGTCCAGTCGTAGAACGATCACCGCCAGCGTCACACGATCCGATTACGAGAAGATGGTTGCCAACTGGATCTACAAAGCGCCTGATATTACATCAGATAGGTAGCAGCAGTTGGGCTTTGCTGGCGATGTATGTGGCATCTGTGGTCTTCAAGACCGCAAGCTTTGGAATCGCAGTGCGACTCATTTCGTAATACTCCAAGTAACGCTCGACACCAATGCAGGAGACGCCTACGGCTTCCGCTGCCGCTACGGTAGACCCAGAACCCATAAAGGGATCGGCGATAATGCCCGCGCCGACTGGAAGAGCGGCATAAACAACCTGGCGCAGAAAAGATTGTGGCTTGAGACTTGGGTGGTTAGCGATCTTCCGTTCTACTCTAGGTGTCCGCTCACTCACAATTACGTCGCTGAACGGCTTGTCATCAGGTCTCCGTCGCAACCCGCCGGTCTGGAACTCTCGCAGGCAGTCACCGACCGTCATACCGGCCGGGATCGGCTTTCGTAAAACACCCCACGGCTCGTAGCAACCCCGGGGCATCGTTGACACGCCTGGAAACTCCTCCTCCGCGTTCTTAGGACGGTCACCGCCACGGAGTGTCCGTACCAATCGAACCAGTTGGCCACGGAACTCCAACCCGCCTTTAACTAGGGCGGAAACTACGAGATGTGATAGGAAGGCGTTTGTTGCAATGAAGACGTGACCGCCAGGTCTAAGCGCGTGTGTTGCGAGCTTAGACCACTCAACAAAGAAACGTTCCAAGGTTTCACGTTCTTTCTGGTCAAGCGCTGTAAACCTTGGCAGTGGTGCGCGTGTGTGTCCGTCAAATGATGGGGGAATTCTCCAGACACCACCTCTGCCATTTCCCCTTTTAAGTATCTGATCAGGTTCATATTCTTTCACCCCATAAGGGGGATCGGTCACGATACCGTGAAGACTATTTTCCGGTATTCGGGCAAGCCATTCAAAACAGTCTGCAAACGCAATACGAGACCGACCAATCGTTTCTGAGGGATAGTCGAGTGCTAACCTGGTCATCATTTCGCGTTCGTTCATTTCTATACCCCTCGTCCGTTGACGCAGGTTTGACCGGCGTCTACACTGGTAATCAGTTTACCACCTGTCAACCATTAAACAGAAGAAGGTATGATCGCATGCTCGACCTCAACCGATTTCACGGCATATTTCCGCCGATCCTGACCCCGATCAACGACGACGAGACGCCAGACCTGGACTCGCTGACCAGGCTGGTGGACTACCTGATCGCCAACGGCGTGCACGGGATATGGGTCACCGGTACAACCGGCGAGTTTCCCTGTTTCGATGCCTCAGAACGGGCCGCCATAGTGCGGACCGCGGTCGAGGCGGCGGCCGGCCGAGTGCCGGTTATCGCCGGCGTTGGCGATTGCAGCACCCGGCTAGCGATCCGGCACGCCCGAAATGCCGTCAAAGCCGGCGTGGACGCAATCGCCCTGACGCCGCCGCACTATTACACGATCAATCAGGACGAGGTGTTTGACCACTATCGCCAGGTCCGTGAGGCGGTTGACGCGCCGCTGATGGTCTATAACATCCCGCAGACCGTCAAGGTAAAGGTCGAAGTCCCAACGATGCTGAGGTTGGTCGAGGAAGGCATAGTCATCGGTCTAAAAGATAGCCAGAACGACCTGGATTGGTTCCGCCAGGTGATGGTCGGCGCCCGCAACGCCGGCCGGGAGATACGTGGTTTCCTGGGCACCCGGTTTTTGATTGACGCCGGCCTGCTGGTTGGCGCTCATGGCGCCATCCCCAGCATCGCCAACCTCGTTCCCCGCGCCTGTGTCAGCGCCTACGAGGCGGCCCGGCGCGGCGACCTGGCCTCGGCCGGCCGTTACACCGAGAAGATAATGGCGGCTTCCAAGATCGATACTGTCGTCAAAGGCTCGCCACAAGGCGCATTGTTTACCGGGATGAAGGCAGCGCTCAAACTGATGGGCATTATCAAGTCAGCCAAAGTCGCCAGCCCATTCCGCACCGCAACGTCCGAAGAGGAGGCCAAGATCGGCCGGCTGATTGAGGAGTTGGAGCTAGCGCCGGCTGTTGGCGCTCGCTAGCCACTGCGTTCCCAGTGCGCCGCTTTGCAAATCAGGATTTGATTTTTTGAACCCTCACCCTGCCCTTCGGCTGAAGGACTGCCCCTCTCCATGCCGGAGAGGGTTAGGGAGAGGTTCCTAGCCGGCCAAGCGAGTCCAGGCTTGACGGCTCTGATACACTTCTGGGACAACGGCTAAGGTTCCCGCCATTGCGGAGGCTGAAATGGCGTACTTGCGATGGATCGGCCCCACGGCTTTCATCCTCGTTCTAGCCCTCCTGCTGCCGGCCGGCCTGGCGCTGACCGCCGCTCAGGGTCCGCAGCCGCCGGTGCCGCTGCTGGGCCGCGCCCAAAGCGGCCCGACGCTCCAGCAGCAAGCCTGGAATGTTGAACTGGTCGGTCAGATTGGCGGCGCGGCCTATGCCGTGGCGGTGCAGGGCAACTATGCTTACGTCGGGGTCGGATACTATCTGGTGATTCTCGATGTGACCAACCCTGCCAGCCCCGTCGTCGTTGGGCAGAGTGCGCTGCTGCCGGAGACAATTAAAGGCGTCGCGGTGGCCGGCGCCTATGCCTACGTCGCCGATGGTGGTCGTGGTTTGCGCATCATCGACGTGTCAAACCCAACCAGCCCGCGGGAAGTCGGCTTCTACGACACACCGGGGATTGCCTGGGACGTTGCAGTGGCCGGTGGCTACGCCTACGTTGCCGATGATTGGGCAGGCCTGCGCGTCATCAATGTGTCGAATCCGGCCAGCCCAAGCGAAGTTGGCAGGACTTCCACCCCGAGGTCGGCCAGTGGCGTTGCGGTGGTCGGCGACTACGCCTACATCGCCGATGGTGGTTGGCACCTGCTCGTCATCATCAACATCTCCAACCCGGCCTATCCCTGGGCGGTCGGCTTCTACAACCCGTCGGGGAATAACTGGAACTCGGGGTATGCCTGGGACGTTGCGGTGGCCGGCGGCTACGCCTACGTCGCTGATCAGTATTCGGGCCTGCACATCATCAATATGGCCGACCCGGCTAGCCCAAGCGAGGTCGGTGTCTACGACACGCCGGGGTATCCTTATGGCGTTGCGGTGGCCGGCGGCTACGCCTATGTCGCCGATGGTTCGTCGGGCCTGCGCATCATCGACGTGTCGAATCCGGCCAGCCCAATCGAGGTCGGCTTCTACGACACGCCAGGATCTGCCTGGGACGTTGCGCTGGCCGGCGGCTATGTCTATGTCGCTGATGGAGCCGGCGGTCTTCTCAATTCTGCGATTCACATTACTTCCGATCCCGACGGCTACCCCTACCATCACCCCTACGCCAACGCCGACCGCGACCAGAACTAACACCTCTACGATGACTCCAACTCCGACCGTGACCCCAACTCGCACGCCAACCCCCACCTGGACGCCGACCAACACTCCAACCGTCACCCCTCAACCCATCTCAACCCTAGTTCCGGCCTCGGCCGGCGGCTCGCTGCGCTCGAACGACCAGCACCAGAGCACGCTCATCGAGGTCGGGCCCGGCGCCTTTATCACCGATAGCCTGCTCACCTACTCATACCGGGCCGAGTCCGGCGCTGGCCGGCTGATCGGCGTCCGGCACGGCTTCGAGCTATCGGCGACCGATCTGGCTGGCGCGCCGGTGGGCCTTAGCGACACGATCACCGTCACCATCAGCTACACCGACAGCGACCTGGGGCCGGCGATTGAGAGCAGCTTGCGGCTATACCGGTTAGAAGGTTCGAGCTGGGTCACCCAGGGCGTCACCTCGACGCTGGACGTTGGCAGGAACCTGCTGGTCTCGCTGATAGACCGGCTGGGCCGGTTCGCCGCGCTGGCCGAGACCAACCGGGTGTATATGCCGGTGGCGTTCAAGTCGCTGGCCGGCGGGTGGTAGCCGACCTAACCCCTTGGTCCGCTTCCGAAGCGGGAAGGGGAAGTTCTCTCCCCGCGCCGGGGAGAGCTAGAGGAGAGCTAGAGAGGGGTTATCTCCACCCTAACCCCCAGCCCCTTCCCGAAGCGGGAAGGGGAGACGATTCCCTCTCCGCGTCGGAGAGGGCTAGGGAGAGGTTCCTGGCCGGCGAGTCCTCACCCAAAAATTTGACACACCGCTGGCGAGCTTGTGGTATTATCTCTCCCTTGTCACGTAAGGTAGGGTCGCCGCCAGCGGGGACGCGCCAGGACTAGGTTGGAGCGGTAGAAGAGTTGCACAATGCAGGCGCTGATTTGCTTGCACTCTTGCCGGCAGTTTGTATAATGACCCCCGGCGCGGACTCAAACCTTTACAAGCTTGTTCGCTGCATATTTAATACGATGGCCTTCGTTTCCGCCGGCCTGGGTAGCTAGCCAGGTAAACGAGGCCAAGAGTAGAGGTATGGATCCGAGTACCGTAATTACCCCTGAGCAATGGCTATTAAGCCATGCGCTGCTTGCCACTCTTTGGCTCTTCGCAGGGCTGGTAGTGAACGGCGCCTTTGCGATGCTGCTCAGTCACGCGATCATTCCATCTTTGATCGCCACCCGGCCGGCCCTATCGAAACTAAGGGCGCTTAGGCCGCCCTTGTATGTCATCGCCAGTATCGCCTTCGCGCTGGCGATAGTGCAGTTCGTCCGCTTTGTCAACGGCGTGATCGTCTTCGTCAACGAACTATACCCGCGATTCTTAATCTGAGCCGACGGTTGGAAGGAACTCAGTGGGATCAATAATCGTTCGTCTAACGCTGATATTGATGCCGCCGTCTTTGCTGGCGGGACTTGTGCTGCTATTTGCGTCAGGTAGGATTATTGGCGGGTTGCAACCGACGATCCAACAACCGATCGCCTTTCCCCATCCTCAGCATGTTCAGCTTGCCCAATTGGACTGTCAGTTTTGCCACCGGATGGCGGCGACCTCAGACGAGGCCGGCCTGCCGGCGGTCGAACAGTGCGTAATGTGCCACCAGGTGGTGCGGACAGACAGCCCAGAGGTTCAGAAGATAATCGCGGCCTGGCAAAATCAGCAGCCGATAAACTGGAACCGCGTC
>JBCLEL010000020.1:0-14854 GCA_038913435.1 Chloroflexota bacterium | reverse complement strand
CCTTGAAAAGGCCTGTTGTCAGCCCATAGCCGCTAACGCTACTCAGCTATCGCCTCGCCAGTTGCCGGCGACACTTTAACCGCGCGATGCTCGTTTTGCGACTGGTAAGCTGATCGGATCAAGGCCAGGTTCAACCTCGCCTCAGCCGGCCCAACCGGCGGCGGCATCCCATCTATGAAGCTGCGGAAACACGCTCGGAAGAGGCTGGTGAAGCCGTCGCCAGGCCGGATGTCGAGGTGATTCCACCGTCCAACCGACTCCAGGAACAGGCTGATCGGATGTCCTTCGTAGCCAAAGGCGATGGATCCATTCGGACCGTGAATCCCGGAGACACGCTGGCCGCCGCCGGCTAGCGCCCAGCTTACCTGAATGCTGGAAACGGCGCCGCCGACGTGCGACATCACCACCAATGCTGTGTCGTCAACGTCAATCGGCTGTCCAAGTGTCGCAACACGGGCGAACACGCTTTCCGCCGGCCTGCCCAGAAAATGACGGGCGCTGTAAAAGTAGTGGTAACCGTTATCAAGCAATGCTCCTCCACCCGCCACCAGTGGCCGAGTCCGCCAATCGGGATCATAGCCAGCCGCGCCGAGATAGTGACCGGCGCCTAGCGACTCCAACCGGACCAGGAATGGTCGGCCGATGGTATCTTCCTGAATGAGCCTCAGCGCCTCGGCCTCTGGCGGCCGGTAAAGGTAGTTGTGAACGACGGCTAGCTGGACGCCGGCCCTCTCCGCAGCCTCGATCATCCGGTCAGCCTCGGCCACAGTAGGCGCCAGCGGTTTCTCTATGATGATGTTCACGCCGGCTGATGCCGCGTCAACCGCCGCTCTCTCGTGCAGATAGTGGGGCAGGGCGATGTCAACAACGTCCAGCCGTTCAGAAGCCAGCATATCTCGGTAATCGGCGTATACTTTGCTTTCGGGTAAGCCGGTTAGGATTCGCGCTGCCGAACGTCTGATCTCGCTGGAGTCGGCGACGGCCACAACTGTTGCGTACTCGCTCAGCCCGATCAGGGCGGGCAGATGGGAGGTCTCCACGATCCTGCCACAACCTATGATCCCGACTTTTAACTGGCCAGCCAATTATGCAGTCCTTAATAGGCACGATTAGTTAGAGAGTAGGGGCAATGATAGGTTGGGCAATCATCAGCGTCAATCGGGAACGAGTCTAGTGGCTGGACAACAGCTCAGCCGCGTCAGGGTGATCGTTTCGGGACGGGTACAAGGAGTTTACTTTAGGGACTCGGCCCGCCGGCTAGCGGTCTTCTTTGGCCTCACCGGCTGGGTGCGAAATCTTCTGGACGGCAGAGTCGAGCTGGTCGTTGAGGGTGATCCACGACCAGTCGAGCGGATGATAGAGTGGTGTAAGGTAGGGCCAGATTTGGCGGTGGTAGAGCAGGTCGAGGTCATCGCCGAAGAACCAGCCGGCCAGTTTAACGGCTTCACCGTCCGCTAGCGAGCTAATACCAATTATCTCGACTAAACCCATATTTGCTTGTTGAGGCGGGTGTTGGTATGACGCCGGGAGCGCGGGCGTCTCGCGTCGCCCGGTGGCGACCCAACACAGCCGCGCTCCCAAAATATCGCCAACCCCTAGGAATCAAACCAGGGTCTTTCTACCAACATTTGGTAGAAGACATCCGTTGTTGCGGGCTACTGAGCGATATTAATGCGTCCAACCATACCGGCTGCTTCGTGTCCTGGCATTGAGCAGTCGAACTTGAACGTCCCAGTCTTGTCCGGGGTGAACTCGACAGTGCCACTCTGACCGGCCGGTACGGTTTTCGATACAACGTTCAGGTCAGGTACGGTGAAATTGTGCTCGGTGGTACCCTTGTTGGCGATATTGATTACGACGCGTTGGCCCCGCTTGACGGAGATCTCGCTCGGTTCAAACTTAAACTCAGTTAAGGTCAGTGAGACTTGATTGCCTGCCTGGCCGCTTCCCCCAGCCGAGCACGCGGATATAGTTAGAAGCACTATCATCAGGCCGGCGGTTGCCATAAGATACCGCATAAGTATGTTTCTCCTCGCTGCTTTAAATCTCCGCGCCATGTGTAAAGATAGCAGTAATGCCGCGGCGCCGCCAACATTTTAACAATATGAGGACCACTTGGGTGATCCGCCGGTTGCGACGCCATCTCATGCTATTGCCATTACTGCGGCCTTATTCGGCCTGCTTGGAGGATCTGCCACTGGTAATTGATGTAATACAGCGGTGAGCGTCCTTCGGCTGAAGGATCGAGCCTCATAACTCGATGTTTCTACGCTCTGCCGCAGGACTGTAGCGCGGGGCCTTGTGCCCCGCCCGCCACTGCCACCCAGGGGACAAACCCATAGGAGTGGGCATCTTTTTCGCCAGCGCTTCATCGCCCAAAAAGGGACGACCATCTGCCCAGAAAGATGCCTTTTCAATGCAGCTTGCCGGCCGGGTACGGCCCTCACCCGGCTTCGTCCGCCTCTGGCGGACTCAGCCGGCCTCTCCCAGAGGGAGAGGCGCGATCTGTTCCCTCTCCCGCTGGGAGAGGGTTAGGGTGAGGGTCATGGCAGCTTGCCATTTCAACTCTTTGCGCCAAGTCTGCACATTACCCAATCAAGTTTTTAAACTTCATAAGTCCGGGCGCTTGGACGGAGCTTAAAAGCTGCCGCGCCAATTTCACCCGAAAACGCGTTGATCCCTGCACGCCGGCTTACACCTTCACCAGCTTCACCAGCGTGTCGTAAAAGACCGCGCTTCCCCCGAACAAGTCGCCCAGCGTCGTATTCTTGAGGACCGGATCAACGCGCATAGCCGCGTTGCCGTGGATGCCGGTCCCGCGGCGCAGGTCAGCCTTTACCAACTGCCCATCAATGGTCACGTCCCGCGAGCCATAGGCCCAGTGGCCGTGGCCGAGCGAGAAGGCGACGACGCCCGGTCTGATGCCCTGGATGGCCCGAACCTTGCCGATCATCGGCATAGTATTGCCATTCTTTAGGTCCCAGACGCCTTCTGGATTTGATGCCGAAACCAACCGCACCTGGTCGCCGGTCTTTAGACCGAGGCGGTCGGCGTCACGTTTATTCAGCAGCAGCGAGTTCTCCGGCAGCAGCGACATCAGCCAGTAGTTCGAGGCGGTCCGCGACTTCGTCATCGCCATCTCGCGGAAGGTGATGAGCTGGAGATCGTAGCCGGCCGCCTGATCGGGGATCGGATTGCCCATCACATCGAACGGCCCCGGCAGATGCACCGCGACGCCGGAGAATGGCTTGCCGGTCATCGAGTGCTTCACCTTCGCTGTTTTTTCTTGATACAGGTTGATCAGCGTGCCGTACTTATTCCCAAGCCGTTCGCCATCGTAGCCTTTTTCGTAGTCGTCGAAGCGCCCACCCCGGTTCAGGACGTAGACCACCTTTCGCCACCAGCGGTCGCCGACGATCTGGCGCCAGCGATCGGCATCATAGACCGTCTTCGGCAGGTGCTTGCGCGAGTCGAGGAACAGCTTCACCTCTTCGTCACTGGCGTCCGGCACCGCGTCGGCTGCCCCTTCCTTCTCGCCGGCGGCGACGTTGGCGGCCATGCGGAGGTGGTACTCCTCCGGCCAGGTCAGGTCGAGACCTTTATCAATGCCGTCTTTGCCAAAGCCCGGCAGCCCGAGCTTTTCGGCCAGGCCAAGCAGCATACTCTCCAGGCAGATCGGCATCTGGTTGCCGAAGACGGTCGCGGTCTCCACCAGTGGCGCGATCACCGGCTGGCGGATCGGCTGCACCTTTTGCGGAATCGACATGTGAGACCCCTGGAACTCCCACCGCTCCAGATAGCTGAGGTCGGGGAAGATGTAGTCGGAGTACATCGAGGTCTCACCGATGACAATGTCGCTGTTGACGAAGAGCGGCAGCTTGTTCACGTCAACAAGGATGTCGATATTGGTGTTGCCGGCCGGCAGTGAGTAAACCGGCGACCCCATGTAAAGGAAAAGGGCCTTGATCGGATAGGGGTAGGCGTCGTCAATCGAGGGGACGATCTCCTGGTAGATGTCGCTGGAGAGTGGGTAGAACGGGCGCTTGGCCGGGTACTTTCCCTCGAATAGGGTCGTCTCCTCAAACTTCACGTCGTGGCGAATGATGCTGATGCCCCAAGGCGTCGTCTTGGAGGCCATCTTACCGATCTGGTAAGGCTGGCCGGGCTTAGCGCCGGAGATGTCGTAGGTGGCTCCTTGGGCCATCCCTCCTTTCCAGTCGTAGTTCCCGATCAGCAGGTTCAGGCTGAACCAGGCGAAAACGTTGTAGAAGCCGTTGGTGTGCTGGCTGACGCCCCGGTGGACGTCGGCGGCGGCCTTCTTGCCGTGCGAGGTGAACTCACGGGCCACTTCGATTATGTCGCTGGCTTTGAGGCCGGTGATCTCGGCTACTTGCTCGATCGTTCGCTCGGCCGACGACTCATAGAGGAGCTGGATCCCCGACTTGACAGCGATGCCCTTCACCTCGGCCTTGACGAATAAATCACCCTCGGCCGGCGTCTTGGTGTCGTAGGGATCGAACGGCGTTGGCACGCCATTGACCATCGCGATGAATGGGTCGAAGGTCCATTCACCGCCGGCGGCGGTCTGTCGCTTCTCGGTTGGCAAGCCGATCTCACTGGCGCGGAGAAAGGCGCCGGGACGGCCGTCTTTTTCGATCTTGACCAGCCAGGTCGCGTTGCACCAGTTCGGCTCTTTGTCGGCGGTGGCGGCCGCCCTGTTCGCATTGCGCAGGTAGCGCTCGTCGTAGCGCTTATTCTCGATGACCCAACGGATCATGCCGAGCGCCAGCGCCCCTTCGACGCCGCCGGCTTTGATCGGCAACCACTTCCAGGCCTTGGCCGCCGTCTTGGACAGGCGGGGGTCGATGACAACCATCTTGAGGCGGCCGTCAACTAGGCCCTCGGTGATCTTCGGCACCCGCAACGGCGGCCCGTAGTTGCCCTCGAAGGGCGAGGCGCCGACGAAGATGATGAACTCGCTATTGCCGGTGTCGGCCTGCCAGTAGAACTTCTTCCCGCCGGTCCACTTGCCCTCGACGAACTGCTCGCTCATCGCCTTGCCGGTGAAGTAGAGGGACCCCTGGCAGACGGTAGTGTGACCGTGCGCATTGGTCGAACCGAAGGCGTCTTTGGTAAAGCGGTTGATGTACTCGCTGCGTCCGCCCTTCAAGCGTCCCCAGGCGAAGACGAGCTGGTTGTTAATCGGGCCGAAGTCGGGGTGATTCGGATCAATCAAGTACTTCAGATTAGCCTGATGCTTTGCCTTAAACTCGTCGAGCGTCATCTGCTTCTTGGCGACCTTGTCGGCGTCGGCAGCAAGCGCTTTGGCCACGTTGGGGTCACGCAACGCCCAGATGTCTTTGAGGCCGGTGACCTGGCGGTTCTCTTCGCCGGGGACATTCTTGAACAGGAGACCGCCCTCGACGATCTCGCTAACTGCTTGATCGAACGGGATCGAGGTCCACTTGTTCTCGCCACGCTTGCCGGCGCGTTTGAGGACGCGGGTGATCCGATAAGGATCATAGACGGTGACGACTCCAGCCTGCCCCTTCGGGCAGAGCGGCGCGTCCACCTGTGCCGTCTGAAAGACGCTGGTCTTGTACGGCAGGTGCGGTGTCAGCGTCCAGGGGCTGAGGGGGTTGCCGTCGATCTTGATGACGACGCCGTTCTCGATCTTCGCCTTGATACCACAACCGGTGTTGCAGTTCAGGCAGACGGTGTAAAGCTGGTTGACAGCCTCGGCATCTGGATAGGGCGCCGGCCCGCCAGGCGTGCTGACCGGCACCGGCTGGCCGACACAGGCCGCCAGTTGGCTTGTCAGCAGCGCGGAGCCGCCGAGCAGCGCCGCCGTTTTGATGAAGTCACGCCGGGTGATCGTTCCGTTCTGTCCTTCGGCAACTTCGGTTCGTTCGTCAGTCAAGGTCTGCATGTCCGGCCTCCTTGTTAGCGTTGATTGCATTGATGATCGTCCGGCCCGTTCACGGTCCTGCGTGGCTCGGCGCCGCCGGCGCCGCTTCTTCGGTCACGCTCGTTAATGGCAGCAACCAGTAGCCAATGAAGAACAGCGCGACCGCGAAGGCTGCGGCGAATATGCTTACCAGGAACTCAGTCGTGCTTGGGAAGTAGTTGAAGTTGAGGCGCTGATCGCTGAAGGCGCGCTCCAGCCCCGCGATTTCCGGAATGATCAGGCCGGGTACCACGATATTCACCCGGACAGTGATGAAGGTAGCGGCGATCAGCAGGCCGGCGGCGCCTACAACTTTAGGCAACTTGGGCCAGATTGCCAGCATCACCAGCGGCACAATGATTCCAAGCAGTAGGTGTCCGATCCAGAAGGCCCACCAGAACGGGCCGAACAGCACGGCGCGATAGGCGTCAGCATGGGCCGGGATTCCGCTCAAAAGATTGATGCTGAAATCAGCCCCCTCCATAAGAACGTCGAGCAGCAGCAGCCCGAGCGTTAGCCGCCCAAGGAGCATTACCACGTCACGGTACTGCGCCGAGCGCTGCTCCGGCCAGAAGTAGGCGACGACGAAGGCGAGCAGCGCCCCGCCTGATGCCAGCGCCGAGGTCAGGAACAGAATCGGGTAGAGCGAGGTGTTCCAGTACGGCCGGGCGCCGATGACGCCGAACAGGGCGCCGACGCCGCCGTGGAAGGCGATTGCCAGCGGCACGCCGAGGGTGCCCAGTACTCGCAGCACCCGCCGGTCGCGCTCCACCGCCGCCGGCGAAACATCGCGACTGCCAAAGATGAGGAAGCGGGCAAGTCCACCGCTCAGACCACCGCGCTGGCCCCAGATCACCAGATCGGCCCGCATCGCTACCCAGAACTCCGCAAGAACCAGCAGGAAATAAGCGCTGTAGAGCCAGACCATCCAAGACATCATTGACCAGGGCTGCGGGTTGGTGTAAATCTTCCAAAAACGGAGCGGTTGTCCCAGGTCGAGCCAGATGACCAGTAACGCGCTCATCAGCGTAATCAGTGCGGTGAACAACGCGAGCTTACCGATCCACTCCAGCCGCTTCAACCCGAAGACGTAGACGAGTGAGGAAAGCAGAAACGCGCCAGCGCTGAGGCCGACGAAGTAGATGTACTGGGCGACCCAGAGCCCCCAGGGAACGTAGCTACCGTAGTTGGCGACCTCGTGGCCATAGAGCGCCCGCTGCGCCAGGCCATAAAGCCCGGCAATCAGCGCAACTGCCCACAGGCCGCCTAGAGTTATGGCGCCAGCATTAGCCTTCATCTCCGTAAACCTCCTGTCAACGTTCATTGCCGTTCTCGTTGCCTCACAACAGGTAGTAGACGCGCGGGTTGGTGCCGAGTTCTTCCTTCAGTCGTATCATGTTGGTGCGGCCAACCAGCTCCGAGACCATGCTTTCCGGATCGTTAAGGTCGCCAAAATAAGTGGCGACGCCGATGCAACTGGTGACGCACTCCGGCAGCATGCCGTTGTTCAACCGGTGCAGGCAGAAATGGCACTTGCGGACGTTGCCGATCGGCGACTCGCCGCCCGGCCGGTTGTATACTTTGCCGTACTCACGAGTCGGCAGCATCTCGTAGGGCTGGGTGGCCGGCGTGCTCTTCGTATAGTAGTCGCCAGAGTCGAAGACGCGAGCGGAGTACGGGCAGGCCGTAATGCAGTAGCGGCAACCGATGCACTGCTCGTAGTTGATCTCGACGATGCCATCGGGCCGCGTGTAGGTCGCCCCGACCGGACAGACTGGCACGCAGGGCGGGTTCTCGCATTGCATACAGGGGCGCGGGGTGAAGCGGCGGGTGACGTTTGGGTATTCGCCGATCTCTTCCTCGATCACCGGCCGATAGACGACACCGGGTGGGAGCCGGTTTTCGGCCTTGCAGGCGATTGTGCAGGCGGAGCAGCCGATACATTTGCGCAGGTCAATGACCATCGCCCAGCGCCGTTGCTCGACCGGCTTTTGCATGGCGCGGTGAAGTTCCCGCTGCATGCTGATAAGGGCCGCCTCGTTGGGTTGGGCGTCCGGCAGGTCTGCCAGCTTCACCTCGCTGGTCGGCGCTTGGGAAACGGCCTGCTCCGCTGCCTCGACCACTAGCGGGGCCGCGACCGGAGCCAGCGCGGCAGCGGCCAACAACCCAAGCCCTTTGATTAGCCGGCGGCGACCACTCCGGTATGCCACCTTTTCGCGCGCAGGCGCTTCAGTCTGGATCGGCGCCATGTTCAACACCTCCGTCACACCTGTCTATGCGATTGCTGTTGGACTCTAGTATAGCCAGAGCGGCTTTTCCCGACCTTAAGAAATGACCACCTGTCCTGAAATCAGCCTGAAGAAAATGATCGCCGGCCTTTTCCATTTCTCGGTGTTTGCCCTGATCGGCCCGACACCTCATCCCCCTAACCCCTCGCCCAGGCGAGTCGCCTTTGGCGACCTTCTCCTCGCAGGAGAAGGGGGGATGATTAGTGGGGGAACCCCCCACATCCCCCGGCAAGGGCTTCGCCTCTGCACCCCACCGAGCGTAGGGGCAAGGCATGCCTTGCCCCTACGGCTAAGGAAAAGAAATATGGAAAGACCTAAGCGCCGGCCTGGCGAATTGAAGCGGCTATGATCCCATGCTAGACTGAGTCATCCGATCAGCCGTTTCGAGAACGGTTATGCGAGTACAGAGTAAATTGCCCTGGGTCTCCATCGAAAACCTAAGCCTGCACGTCGGCGAAAGCGTCACCATCAAAGGCTGGCTCTACAACCGGCGCTCAAGCGGCAAGATCCATTTCCTGCTGGTGCGCGACGGCGCCGGCATCGTCCAATGCGTGATGTCGCGGTCAGATGTGGCGGACGAGGTATTCGCGCTCGGTGACGACCTGACGCAAGAGTCATCGCTGATCGTCGAAGGCGTTTTACGGGCCGACAAGCGCGCTCCCGGCGGCTACGAACTGTTGGTGACTGATCTGCGATTAGTCCAGCGGGCGGTTGACTATCCGATCACACCGAAAGAGCACGGCGTTGATTTTCTGGTCAGCCGGCGGCATCTCTGGCTGCGCTCCCAGCGCCAACACCTGATCATGCGCGTGCGGGCCACGATCATCCAGGCTATCCGCGATTTCTTTGACCAAGAAGGCTTCCTGCTGATTGACGCGCCCATTCTGACGCCTAGCTCTTGCGAGGGCACAACTAGCCTGTTCGAGCTTGACTACTTCGGTGACAAAGCCTATCTCAGTCAAAGCGGCCAGCTTTATGTCGAGGCGGCGGCGATGGCCTTTGGCAAGGTTTACTGCTTTGGGCCGGTCTTCCGGGCGGAAAAATCGAAGACCCGGCGACACCTGATGGAGTTCTGGATGGTCGAGCCGGAGATGGCTTACTTCGAGCACGAGGATAACCTCGCCTTACAAGAACGGTTCGTCTCTGCCATCGTTCAACGTGTGCTAGCCGAGCGTCGTGCCGAGTTGCAGTCGTTGGAGCGCGATACCAGCCTGTTGGAAAAAGTCGAGTCGCCATTCCCGCGTATCACTTATGACCGGGCTTTGGAGATTCTAGCCGAGAACGGCGTCAACAAGGAATGGGGCGACGACTTTGGCGCGCCGGATGAAACCTTGCTGGCTAGCCAGTTCGACCGGCCGGTGTTCATCGAGCGGTTTCCGTCGAGGTGCAAGCCGTTCTATGCCCAGCCGGCGCCGGACCGGCCGGAGGTCGCTCTGTGCGCCGACCTCTTAGCGCCAGAAGGCTACGGCGAGATCATAGGCGGCAGCCAGAGGGTCCATGACCTTGACCTGCTGCAACGCCGGCTGCGCGAAATCGGCCTGCCGCAAGAAGACTACGAGTGGTATCTTGACCTGCGCCGGTATGGCAGTGTTCCACACAGCGGTTTCGGCCTGGGCATCGAACGGACAGTGGCTTGGCTCTGTGGCCTTCAGCATGTACGCGAGACGATCCCGTTCCCTCGAATGTTGGAACGCATCTACCCATAGGAAATTATTAAAACCGCAGAGACGCAGAGGCGCAGAGGCGCGGAGATATGATATTTGATCCTCTGCGTCTCCGCGTCTCTGCGGTGAATCTTGAGATAGTCTTTTAGCACACGAATCAGAGGAGCTATTGCCGATGAGTATCTCGCACGAAGAGGTATTGCGGGTAGCAACATTGTCCCGGCTCGCTTTCTCGGCAGAAGAGTTGAAAAGGCTGGAAGAAGACCTGGCCCGGATACTGGACTATGTGAACACACTCGGCGAGTTGGACTTGGCAGCGATTGCACCGACGGCGCAGGTAATACCGCTGGTAAACAGGCTGCGCAACGACGAGCCGGCCGAATGTCTGCCGGTCGCCGAGCTTGAACGGATGGCGCCAAATTGGGAAGACGATATGTACCGGGTCGCCCCAGTGTTCGAGGAATAGCGCGCATGGACTTGTGCTCCCTGTCAATCACTGAAGCGCGACAACGCTTAGGCCGGCGGGAAATCAGCAGCGTCGAGCTAACCCAGGCGGTTTTGCGGCGCATACAGGACGTTGACGAGCGGGTACACGCCTACATCACAGTAACCGAAGAAACCGCATTAGCGGCCGCCGAACGCGCCGACCGGTTGCTGAGCGAAGGTGTAGATGCGCCGCTTTTGGGCGTACCGATTGCCGTCAAGGACAACATTTGCACCCGCGACGCTCCAACCACCTGCGCGTCAAGAATGCTCACCGATTTCAGGCCGGCCTACGACGCAACGGTGGTCGGCAAGCTGCGCGACGCCGGCGCCGTCATCGTCGGCAAGACCAACCTCGACGAGTTTGCCATGGGATCGTCAACCGAGTTTTCGGCCTTCGGCCCGACCAGGAACCCGTATGACCTGGATCGAGTGCCGGGCGGCAGCAGCGGCGGTTCGGCCGCCGCCGTCGCCGCCGGCGAGGCGTTGGGCGCGCTTGGATCGGACACCGGCGGGTCAATCCGGCTGCCGGCCAGCTTCTGCGGCGTTGTCGGCCTGAAGCCGACCTATGGCCGGGTATCGCGCTACGGGCTGGTGGCCTATGCGTCGTCGCTGGATCAGATCGGGCCGTTCGCCGGCGATGTACAGGGCTGCGCTGAGCTGCTCTCGGTGATCGCCGGCCACGATCCGATGGACGCAACCTCGTTGGACTGGCCGGTCGGGGACTACGCCGCTTCGCTGTCTACGGATGTAAAAGGGCTCCGTATAGGCGTGCCGGATGAGTATTTCGGCGCCGGCTTGGACCCGGCCGTTGAGTCGGTGGTGCGTTCGGCCATCCGGCAGCTCGAATCGGCCGGCGCCGAGGTCTTGCCGGTGTCGTTGCCACACACCAAATATGCCCTGGCCGCCTACTACGTCATCGCGCCGGCCGAGGCCAGCGCCAACCTGTCGCGTTACGATGGCGTAAAGTATGGACTTTCGGAGGACGGCGCCGACATCTGGGAGGCGTTTGCCGCCACCCGTGGCAAAGGTTTTGGCATCGAGGTGAAGCGGCGGATCATGATCGGCACTTACGCGCTGTCGGCCGGCTACTACGACGCTTATTATTTGAAAGCCCAGCGCGCCAGGACTTTGATTAAGCAGGACTTCGACCGGGCTTTTGAGAAGGTGGACTTGTTGGCCGGCCCAACTGCGCCCACCGTTGCCTTCAAGATTGGTGAGAAAATGGCCGATCCGGTATCAATGTACCTGACTGACATATTTACTGTGACGGTAAATACCGCCGGCCTGCCGGCGTTGGTAGTCCCCTGCGGTCTAGCCCACGCTATGCCGGTTGGATTGCAGTTGATCGGGCCGGCTGGCAGCGAGGGCCGGCTGCTGAACGCCGGCTATGCCTACGAGCAGCTTACCGCCCAGGCGGAATGGAGGGCCTGTCGGCCCTTAATGACCGCTGAGAACGCAGAGATCGCAGAGGAGAATTAGGTTTAGTTTATAGCAGTAGGGGCCGTTCAATTGAACGCCCCTACATTTGCACGTCTGTCATAAGATTAACTCGCGGTGAAATTCGGAATAATCTCTAAGAGGGTGTGTGGGAAGCGGGTCTGCGTCGCCGGACTCAAGTCCGGGCGCTTGGCGAGCGGCCTAAAGGCCGGCCAGGGGGAGTGCCGAGGGGCGCAAGCCCCTTGGCCGGGGGGCTGGGGGTGTCCCCCAGCCGAAATTCCCCTTCTCCCGCGCGTGGGAGAAGGGGATCAAGGGGATGAGGGCCGTAGCCGGCTCAGGTGTATGGCTCTCCACGCACGCTCTTAGAGGAGGGATGGGGGTGCGATTGACCGAACAACAGTTCAACTACTTCCGAACGTTCGGATTTGCGGTCTTTCGCCAGCTTCTGACGCCGGAGGAAGTGAAGCGTTATAGCGAAGAGTTCAACAAAGGACTGGACTATTGGCTGGACGATAACCGGCGCCATAATCAGAAGAATCATTACGCGCTATTGATGTACGAAACAACACCATTTATAGCCGCGCTTCACGGCGACCCGCGATTTGCCGACAATGCTGAGCAGCTACTGGGAAAACCGGTGATCGGGGCCTCGGCCAACGGCAACTACTGGTGGAAGGGTGACACCCAATGGCATCCAGATGCTAGGTCCCTCGGCTTCGAGGGTGTCAAGTTCGTCATCTATCTGGAGCCAAGAGACGCGACAAATGGCGCGTTAAGGTTGATACCGGGCTCGCACCGACCGCCTTATTACCACCAGTTGTCACGTGACCCTTCGGAGGCTTTAGGGGTGCGGCCAGAGGAAGTCCCCTGTTGCGTCTTTGAATCGCAGCCTGGCGACGTGTTGGCTTTCAACCTGGCGTGTTGGCACGCGGCCTTTGGCGGCGACGACTTCCGCCGGCAGGGCGTGATGGTCTACTATGAGGACCCGCAGACTCCAGAACTCACCCAAGAGGTGATAGAGCTCATACTGCACGCCAAGAAAAATGCTGCCGATAAGTACGGCCAGCCGCATTGGTTTCCACAATATTGGCGCTTAATCGACAATAGCCACCATCAGCGATGGGTACGTCGCCTAGCCGAGTTGGGCGTCTTGGATTGATCTCAGGTCTCGCAACGTGGGCGTGGTAAAGAAGGACGTGTCACTTTGAAGGTGATGTCACTAACCGAGCAGCAGGTAAACCATTTCAGGACCTTTGGGTTCGTGGTGTTTCGCCAGCTATTCAGGCCAGATGAGTTGAAACTATACATGGACGAGTTCGACCGAGGGCTGGACCTGTGGGTACCGGGTGGACAACACGACCGCCAGAAGCGCCATCATGCCCTATTCACTTACGACACAACTCCGTTCATCTGCTCCCTGCATGACGATCCACGTTTCGCCGACGTAGCGGAAGAACTGTACGGAAAACCGATGTTTGGACTTACGGTCAACGGCAATTACTACGTAGGCGACACCCAAGGGCACCCTGACAGTGGTACGGCCCAGCATAGCGGCATCAAATTTACGATCTACCTTGAGCCGCTGACTGCCGCCGATGGCGCTCTGCGTCTGATTCCCGGCTCGCACCGCGAGCCGTTACGCACCGAGCTTGCCAAAGACCCGCAAGCCAAGTTTGGCGTCCGGCCGGAGGATGTCCCTTGCTATTCCTTCGAGTCCCAGCCGGGCGACGTATTGGCGTTCGACATGCGCTGCTGGCATGCTTCATTCGGCGGCAGCGACCACCGGCGAATGGGGGTCGTGGTGTATTTTGAGGATCCGCAGACTCCAGAAACCGAGGCGATAACCAAGGAAAAGATAGAAAACGCCAAGAAGCTAGCGGCTAGCTTTGGGCAGACAGTGTGGTTCACTCCTTACTGGCGTTCGATAAATAATCTCCGGCACCAGCGTTGGGTGCGCCGGCTGGGCGAACTCGGCGTGTTGGATTGACGCTTACCCATTTAATCGCGCTAAAATGGCGACTAGCTCGCAGCCAATACAGCCGGTTTAGTTAACAAATTCAAATCTGAGGAGATGGATTGATGAAGGTAATGCAGGCAACCGAGCAGCAGGTGAACCATTTCAGGACCTTTGGCTTCGTGATCTTCCGCCAGCTCTTTACGCCGGACGAGCTGAAGCTCTATATGGAGGAATTCGACCGTGGCCTAGACCTCTGGCTGCCAGACGGCCAGCATGACCGCCAGAAGCGTCACTATGCGCTATTTACTCACGGACATACACCTTTTATCGCTTCGCTACACGACGATCCACGCTTCGCCGACGCGGCTGAGGAGCTATATGGCAAGCCGATGATCGGTGTGACGGTGAACGGCAACTACTACGTGGGGGATACCCAGTGGCATCCTGACAACAATGCTTTGGAATATAGCGGGGTCAAGTTTGCTATCTACTTGGAGCCGTTGAACGCATTGAATGGCGCTCTCCGGCTAATTCCTGGTTCGCACCGCGATCCGCTAGCTTCTGAGCTAGCCAAGGACCCGCAAGCCAAGTTCGGCGTCCGGCCTGAAGATGTCCCCTGCTTCCCCTTCGAAACCCAGCCGGGTGACGTGCTAGCGTTCAACCTTGGCTGCTGGCACGCGTCATTCGGTGGAAATGATCACCGCCGGATGGGGGTCATTATCTACTATGAAGACCCGAAGACTCCCGAAACCGAGGCGCTAGCAAAACAGAAGATAGAAGGCTCCAAGCGGAATGCGGCCGAGAAGTACGGCCAGATGGAATGGTTCCCCGAAGCCTGGCGTGAGGCAAAGGACCCGCGTCATCAATATTGGGTCCGCCGGCTGGGGCAACTCGGCGTGCTCGATTGACGCGCGCTACGGAAGAATATCGGTAGGTAAAGACTCCCGGCAACGCTCGCGCACGATCTCTAAAGCCCGGCTGGTCCGGCTATCGGCCGGCAAGTAGTGCACTACGATGAAACGTTCGTCACCCTTCCAAGCCTGAAGTTGCCCAAGTTGTTGGCAATTGCTAGAAT
>JBCLEL010000019.1:0-14952 GCA_038913435.1 Chloroflexota bacterium | reverse complement strand
AGGGCCGATCAATATTGATGGTGAGATACTGGAAACTATATAAAGTCAAAAGAGAGTGGTGCTAGATGAAGTTTATTCTCGGATTTGGCATCGGGGTAATAGTTGGCGCTGCGGCTGTTATGTGGTTGTGGTGGAAATCGGCTGAAGACGAGGCCGAAACGCTACGCGCGCTCAGCGGCCAGAATTAAGCCCGGTTTTCAATGGGATTGCTTCGGGGTTGCATTAGACAACCCCTCGCAATGACTGTCGCAAGCGTCATTGCGAGCGAAGCGAAGCAATCTCAATCCAATAGCGGCAGAATGTGTATAAAGACAGCCGGTTACCTGATCGCTAACCGGCTGTCTCTGTGATTTACAGGTTACTCCTCGGCTACGACTGTATTCCGCAGAACGCCAATCTTCTCGATCTCGACTTCGGTGGTATCGCCCGGCTGAATTGGGCCAACGCCGGACGGCGTTCCTGTCAGGATAACGTCCCCTGGCTCCAAGGTTAATGTCTGGGAGATGTTCGCGACCAGGTAAGGCACAGAGAAGAGCAGGTCAGAGGTTCTGGCGTGCTGCTTCACCTCGCCGTTGTGGCGCAAGGTGATCTCCAAATCTGATGCGTCAATGTCGGTTACGATAGCCGGCCCAATCGGGCAAAAGGTGTCGAATCCTTTGCCTCGCAGGAGGAAACCGGCGGCCATCTCCTTGCGCTGCCAGTCCCGCGCGCTAATGTCATTCGCCGCGGTGTAGCCGAAGACATAGTCCAACGCTGATTCTTCGGATACGTTACGGGCCTTCTTGCCGATGACAATGGTCAGTTCGGCTTCGTAGTGGACTACCGAGCTGATCTTAGGATAGACGACAGCGTCGCCGTGCCCGATCAGCGTAGTCCGTGGCTTCATGAATAGCATCGGGAATTCAGGCGTGGCGGCGTTGGTCTCCTTTATGTGCTCGCGATAGTTGAGGCCAACACAGATGATCTTGGCCGGCTCAATCGGTGGCAGCAGAGTCAACTTGTCCAGCGGGCCGGCCGATGCGCCCACCTTCGGCCGGCCGGTGATCGGCGATTCCGACAGCTCGCGAACCGAGCCATTCGACTCGACCTGGCCGTAGTGGGCTACGTTGTTGCTCAAATAGCGGACATATCTCAAGTTGGACTCCTCATCATCATAAGTGGCCGGCGGTGAACAGTGTTCTACGGCCCATTGGCGGGTATTTTAGCAGAGTGGATGCGCTACCACGTCGAACACCTAGTGTGGTACGCTGGCGCCGACAGGTTGGCCAAGGTGAGGTCGTCAGACTAGAAATAGGAGCGTATTGTGACAAGGATAAATCGCGCGATTGAGCTTTTGGGGCAAGGGCAGCCGATCTATTACACCGGCTTGGGCGAGTTGAGCTATGACGCGGGAGTGGCCGAGGCGCAGACCTGGGCCGACTATTTGACAGTTGATCTTGAGCACCACCCGTTCGATGTCGCCGGTCTGCGCGACTTTATGCGCGGGCTGGTGGCCGGCGGGCCAACACGCAGCGGCCACCGCACGCCGGCGGTGATTGTCGCGCTGCCGGTCGAGGGCCGGAGCGTCGAGGTCGTCCGCGCCAACGCTTGGATGGTGAAGCAGGTGCTGGCGACCGGCGTCCACGGCCTGATCCTCTGCCACGCCGAGCAGCCGGAGGCGGTCAGGGCGTTTGTCGAGGCGGCGAGGTATCCCTTTGCGAGAATCGGGGTTGGCGCGGGTTTGGACGAGGGCCTGCGCGGTCAGGGCGGTCAACAAGGGGCGGCTGAAATCTGGGGAGTCTCGGTTGATGAGTATTTGGAGCGGGCCGATGCATGGCCGTTGAACCCGAAGGGCGAGCTTATGATCGGCCTAAAGATCGAGAACAAGCAGGCGTTGGCGAACGCCGAGGCAAGCACTAGGGTCTCTGGCATTGCCTATGCGGAATGGGGGCCGGGCGACATGGGTATGTCATTCGGCTACCCAAGCCGGCACGATCCGCCCTATCCGCCGGAGATGAAACGAGCGCGGGACCGAGTATTTGCCGCTTGTAAGGCAGCCGGCGTCCCGTTCTTAGAGAGCATGGGGCCGGATAACGTCATCGCCAAGATAGATGAGGGTGTGAAGATCGGGTCGTCCGGCTTGGGACGCGAGGCCGCCGACATCGGCCGGCGGTACACCAAGCGGACGTTGCCGTGGTAGTTATGATCCACAGATTACGCAGATTACACAGATTCTCCTTATTAGTCCGCGTAATCTGTGAACTACCTAACTGACGCTGGCGGCAAATGTACTGGGAGGGACTCAATGAGCGGCGCTATCTACCTGATTCAAGGTGACGGACAGTTGGTTGAGATGAAGGAGCAGTCTTATGACTCCGAGAATCTATTGCAGGAACTGCTGGCAAAGTATCCGAACTTACTGGCTGGCGACCAGGTAGATAGCGCCAGTCCTCGGCGCTGGTTGTTGGTCCGGCGCGAGATGCCGGTCAGGTCGGAGGAGGAAGGGCCTGACCGATGGTCGGTGGATCACCTGTTTCTAGATCAAGACGGGATTCCGACGATTGTGGAAGTGAAACGCGCCGACAGTACCGAGATCAGGCGTGACGTGGTTGGTCAGATGCTTGACTACGCCGCCAATGCGGTCGTTCACTGGCCGGTAGAGACAATTAAGGCGCAGTTTGAAACGAACTGCGTTTCGCAAAAGCGCGAGCCAGATCAGGAGCTTGCGACGTTCATAGGCGAATACGCTAATCCCGACTCGTTTTGGGAAACGGTCAAGACCAACTTGCAGGCCGGCAAGATACGGATGGTCTTTCTCTCGGACGAGGTCCCGTCTGAGCTTCGCCGGATAGTTGAGTTTCTGAATTCCCAGATGGATCCAGCTAAAGTGTTTGCCGTTGAGATCAAACAGTATCTTGGCCAGGGGCAGAGAACGCTAGTTCCGAGGGTCGTAGTACAGCCTATCGCTAAACCTGATACTAGCGCCACGCCCAAGCAATGGGACGAGGAGTCGTTCTGCGGAGTGCTGGAAGCTAGGGGTGCTCTAGGGCATGTTGCCGTTGCCAAGAAGATTCTTGAATGGGCACGAAACAAGGACCTTCGCATTTCGTGGGGTAAAGGTAAGGCGATAGGCTCATTCTATCCGATGTTTGATCACAAGGGTGGTTCTTACTACGTGATCAGAGTGGTAACAGGCGCCAAGACCGCCTATGTAGAGATGGAATTTGGTGTTATGAAACCACCATTCGACACCGAAGGCAAGCGTGACATATTGCGCCAGCGTCTTAATCGCATCCCAGGGATCAAGCTCTCTCCATCCGATATTGACAAGTATCCGAGCTTTCCTTTGTCTACGCTGAGAGACGAGGCGGCTATGCAAGAATTTATGAAGATATTTGATTGGTACATTGAGGAAATCCGAGGGTCCGACAATCAGCGTCAAGAATAAGCTTGGGCGTACGCGAGACAGGCTTTAACATCCTCAACGGTGAGTCGTGGGTAGGCGGCGAATAAGTCTTCCAGATCGGGATTTTGCGCTAGATGCTTGAGCACCAGTTCAACCGGGATGCGTGTCCCCTTCACCACCGGCTTTCCCACGAGAATCGCAGGGTCAACAATAATCCGGTCTTGGTAGAGCGCTCGTTGTTCTTTCATCGTTCAAATGGCTCCGAATGCAAGAAAGAGGACCGGCGAAGGGAAAAGCGTTCACGTCACACTACTTCAGCGATCAATCCCCTCTATCTTAAGATCCACAGATTCCACAGATTCTCTGCGTAACCTGTGTAATCTGCGGACTAACTAGCTGACCGCTGAAGGCTGACAGCTTGCTATGGTGGAGATGGCGGGAATCGAACCCGCGTCCAGCAGACTGAACCAGAAATCGGCTACAAGCTTAGTCAGTGATTTGTTGTCGCCTCCTGGACTCCCGCTGACAGGATTCCAATTGGCCGGCCGAGACTGCCTTGAACGGGTCGCTCTCGGTGGACTACCCGCTGCACCCTGGCATTTCGGCGCTCACTCCCAACCCACCAGGGCGAGGTCAGGGTGAACGAGTCGCCTAGTTTAGGCGGCTAGTGCGTATTCTTGATTGGCAGTTATGCCGTGCCGCCTTGTTGACGGGGACCGACGGCGCCCCGGCTTGCTACTTCTGATCTGCCTCCACTGTCGAGACCATGCATCCCCAGGCTGTATATTTGGATTGTACAACAAAAGGCGAGGGACACCCCCGCAGGCCCCCGTCGGCTTCTTGCGTCGCCGCGTAGAGACCATGCATCCCCAGGTAATTGGATTATATACCAAGACGCTTAATTTTGCCGCAGAGACCCTAAGATACTAAGAGCGTGTGTGGAAAGCCATACACGTGAATTGCCGCCGCCACAGTGCAGCTTGCCAGCCGGCTACGCCCCTCATCCCCTTCTCCCGCGCACGGGAAAAGGGGAATTTCTGCTGGGGGGCACCCCCAGACCCCCGGCAAAGGGGCTTGCGCCCCTCTGCACTCCCCCGCGCCGGCCTTTAGGCTAGTCCAAGCGCCCGGACTTGAGTCCGGCGACGCAGATCCACTTCTCACACACCCTCTAAGCAATCTGGCACACCTCTCCGAGTATCAAATCCGGGGCGACCAGGATGTGCTTTAGCTGTCTGATCGCCCCGACCTACACTCTAGACTATCCGGCCAGGATGTCGTTGATCGCCTTCGCCGCGTCTTTCATTGCCTCGGCGGTTGACTTCTTACCCAGCAGAGCAAAATCGTACTCGGCCGTGAAGGCCTTCTGGGTCTCCGAAGGCTTTGGCCCCCAGAAGAGCATCAGATGATTCATCTTTAGAAAGTCGTAGCGCTGCTTTTGCACCGCTCGCGCCTTCTCATCCGGGATGAACTCTAAATATTTGAGGAATTGGTAGTTAACCGGAATGATGGCATTCTGAGTTTTCAGCGCATCTGCATGGGTCAGAGACCACAGGAAGAACTGCCACGCTTGGTCGCTAATCTTTGTCTTGCCGTAGATGGAAGTAGTATGGGCCTGACCAACGACGACCTGTTTCTTGGTCTTGGGTGACATCGGCCAGGTGGTCGTCCAAGCCGGGATCGTGTAGTTCTTCGTCTGCAACTTCCAGACATCCGAATTGCCAACCGAGACATTCCAGATCGCTAGCTTGTCGCTAGCTGGCGCTTGCTCGCCCAGAACCTTTTCCTCACCCGGAGCCATACCAACCTTGTGCTTTACAAACCAGTCCACCCCGAGTGCAACACCTTCAATCGCCTCAGGGGTGTCTAGCAGGCTTTTCTTCTCATCAGCGGTGAAAAGTTTTCCACCATTTGACAGGACAAAGCTAGCCAACACATCCAGGTGGCGCAGCGCCAACATGCCGTAAGCGTCCGGCGGCTTGTGGATCTTCAAGAGGGCGGCCGTGACATCGTCCCAGGTCCACTTTTCATTAGGTATTTCAAGGTTTGCCGCCTTGAACATCCGTTCGTTGTAGCCCATGCCCCAGGAGCTAGGTAAGCCATAGGGCAGCCCCCACAGCTTGCCTTCGAAAGAGCATAGCTTCTCCGGCGCAAGATCGAACGCGCTCATGTCAACCTTGTCGCGCTTGAGCAGCTCGTCAATTACGTATGTCACCTTCTTCATCATAAACGGCGGCCAGTTGATTCCAGGATAGTTGAAGACATCGGCGGCGGTGCCGGCGGCGACATCAACCAGAATCTTGTCGGCGTACTGAGCAAATGGGCTTTGCTCGAAGACGGTCTCAATGTTGCTGCTGCTACTGCGCGTTTGATTCCATACGTCAGAGAGCGGTTTGAAGCTGCCTATCCAGGTAGCGAAGCGCACGGTCACTTTGGCGGCGGCCGCAGGTGGCTTCGCTGGCGCGGGCGTCGGAGTGGCAGCGGCGGGTTGAGGCGCTGACGTCGGCGTCGGCGCGGCAGCGGCCGGCTTGGGCGCCGACGTTGGTGTTGGCGGCGGCGGTGGCGCGCAGGCTTGAATCATGGGCAGGACTGCCGCAGCCGCGGCCCACTTCAGTATTGATCGCCGGCTGAATCGCTGGTTTAGCATCTTTATCTCCTCACCTCTGTAATTTATGCTTCTACCAATCAGTTGCCATGAGACTATTCCGCTAGACTGGGAATTCCAATCGTTCAGATTTAATCCGCCGGATCATCACCTCCTTGCTCAGCGGTTGGGTCCATATGCGCCTTTCGGTCCAATAGTGCAAGAATAAATGTCGGCGTGTCGAGGACCCGTGGTCGCCTCAGCTACTACGCCACTACAGCGCACCATAACAGCGCAAGTATATTATTCGCCATCAACGGTTCCCACCCGGCCGGTCCTGGCGGAGCGTTCGGCTGCCTCGGTGACAGCAATCACTCGGCGACTTTCCCCGACGCTGACTGGAAGCGGCCCGCCGTTTAGCAAATGATTAGCCGGATTGGAGTAGTAAGTGCCCCAAGTAGATTGTAGTAAGGGCGCCTCCCGCTCGCTAATGTCTTTACCTTCTAACGTGCGAATAACTAGATGGTCAGGCGCGGCATGCCCTCGCACCTAGTAGCGTCCCTTGTTTATCATCCGCCGGCGCCCACCGGCGCCGGCGTCGCCAACAATCCCATCTGTTCTAACCGCTGGACCCATCGTTGGTGGCGAGGATTCTTGATCGAAAGCCAGTAATCGGAGAAGTATCCGGGCTGGCCGTATTTCAATGCGGTCTCGCGATTGCGCAAGAGCTGATTTTTGATCAGATCCTCAGCCACCGGATTTTGCGGGTCCTCGTAATAGACGATAACACCCATTCTCCGGTGATCGCTGCCGCCAAACGATGCGTGCCAGCAGGCAAGGTTAAAGACCAGGACATCGCCGGGCTGCGAGTTGAAGACGAAAGCCGGCGCATCCTCCGGCCGGACACCGAACTTGGCCAGCGGGTCCTTCGCCATGTCGTGGTAGAGAGGATCCCGGTGCGAGCCTGGTATCAGCCGCAACGCGCCGCTCTTCGCATCTAGCGGCTCCAAATACATTGCGAACTTAACTCCTTCGTAATCGAAGGTGCTATTGTCAGGATGCCACTGAGTGTCGCCAACGTAGTAGTTGCCGTTGACCGAGACCCCTAGCACCGGCTTGCCTAACAACTGCTCGGCCACATCAGCGAAGCGGGGATCGTCGTGAAGGGAGCAGGAGAACGGCGTCGTCTCATAGGTGAGTAGGGCATAGTGCCGCGCTTGACGGTTGTGCTGCCCGCCTTCGAGCCCGATGTCTAAGCCTCGGTCGAATTCCTCACTGAAACGCTTCAATTCCTCCGGCGAAAACAGTTGCCGGAAGACCAGGAAGCCGAACGTCCTGAAGTGGTTTAGCTGCTGCTCAGTTAGTTGCAAAGGTGTCCTCCAAATGTTTGTGGCCGATGAAGCGCCGCTCGTCTCCGAACACGCCTACGCAGGCCCAATACCCACGGTTAGGTGGGGTACTGCAATACGCCAGTGAGAGGCTTTTTGGACTGGTCGCAGTAGCCCATTTCAATCAGCCGGCGTAGCTTGGCCATCCGGCGCGGGCCGGCGTCTTGAACGAGCCGGTCGGAGTAGAGGCGGATGCCACGTCTCGAACTCTGCGAGTTTTCGACAACCCCGCGCAAGTGGTTGGTCTGCCAGCCATAAATCGGATTCTTAGCGTAGTTAATGGTAAACATCCGGCGTCCAGCGTGACCGCCCCACGAGGAGTGCCAAAGGGCGTGGTTGAAGGCCACCACATCGCCCGGCTGCGATTCCAGTGGATAGCGGCCAGGGACGTCAGGCGAGTTTATGTCATAGACGCCGGACTTCATCGCCAGAGCGATAGCCTCGTGAAAGCCGGCGTGGTGACTGCCGGCAATTACGTTGAGACAACCGGAGTTCGCGCCAACCGGATCCAGATAAAAAGCTATCTTGACAGTCGGATAGCCGGGATTGCCGCCATCCGGATGCCAGCGTGTATTGCCAACGTAGAAGTTGCCGTCCGATCCACCGCTGTAGAGGCAATCCTCGCCCAGTAATCCTTCGATAATGCCCATTATCCGATCGTCGTCGAACAAATGGTGGAAATACTCGTCGCCCTCGATAAAGGGCACCACGGCTAGCCGTTTAGAGCCATCGAAGCCAAACTCCGCCGCCGATTTATCCAGCACTCGCATAAAGGCGGCTTCCATATCCGCCATCTCATCTGCCGAGAATAGTTGGTGGAAGACGAGGAAACCCACCGTATCAAACCGTTGCTTATCTTCTTCGGACAGGGCCAACGGCCTGGTCCTGACTTGTTCGGCAAGCATATTCTCCCCCCGATGAATTCGTATGCGATGAAAAAGTTGCCGGCGTCATGCGACGCCGGCGGCCTTTATTAGCCTTTCAGGATAACGTCAATCGCCTTGGTCGCGTCTTTCATCGCATCAGGCACTGATTTTTTCCCCAGGAGCGCCAGGTCGAATTCGGACCTGAAGGCCTTCTGGGCCTCGCTGGTGTTGGTCCCCCAGTTGGTTGACTCGGCGATCTTAGCCGCTTCCACCCGCAGAGTCAGGAAGTCTTTCTGCTTCTGGTCAGTTAACGCGGCCAGATATTTCGACGCTTCATAGTTGCCTGGGAACAAAGTCCACTCGATCTTCATAGCTTCGTCGTCGGTTGTTTGCCAGACGTAGAATACCCAAGCTTGGTCGAGCACTTTCGACTTGGGGTTCAGACCATAGACGTGGACCTCGGCGCTGTTAACGCGCTTCTTGGTCTTAGGAGCATAGGGCCAATTGGTCATCCAGGCCGGCATCTGTAAGTTCTTAGTATTAGTTTTGAAGGATGCCCAGTCACCGATGACGTGGACGAAGAACGCCACTTTATCGCTGGCGAAGACATTGTCACCGAGCGCCTTCTCATCGCCTGGGGCCATAGTGACCTTGTGCTTCAATAGCCAGTCAACAACCAACTGGACCGCTTCCAGCGCCGCCGGTTGATCCAGCAGGCTTTTGCTCCAGTCGTCGGCGACGATTTTGCCGTTGTTAGACCAGATCATCTCCTCAAGGATGGACAGGTTGGTCATCGCGGGCATGCCGTAGCTTTCAGGTGGCTTGTGAACCTTTGGAAGAGCAGCCGTAAGGTCATCCCAGGTCCACTCATTGGTTGGATACTTCACCCCAGCTTGGTCGAGCAAGCGGTTGTTGTAGGCGAGACCTCGGCCAGCGGGGAGGCGCGGGATACCCCACAGCTTGCCCTCGAATGTACAGGCTTTCGCTGGTGAGAAAGCGAATTTGCTCAGGTCAACGTTCCGCTGCTTGAGTCCATCGTCAATAGGCAGAAGCACCTTCTTCCGCATGAAAGGTGGCCACCAGGGGCCTGCGACCTGGAGCATATCAGCGGCGATCCCGCTAGCCAGATCAATGAGCTGCTTGTCGGCTATATTGGCGAAGGGCGTCAACTCGAAGACGACCTCGATTTTATCGTTCATCTCGTTGAACTTTTTGACCATTGGCTCTAAGACGCCAATCCAGGTGTTGAAACGAACTTTTACTCTTTCGGCGCTGGCGGCAGGTTTAGCTGGCGCCGTCGTCGGCGCGGCAGCGGCCGGCTTTGGCGCCGCTGTTGGCGTAGGCGCAACGGCGGCCGGCGCCGGCGCCGTTGTTGGCGTAGGCGGCGCGGCCGGCGCGCACGCTTGAATAATGGGTAGGACTGCGGCAGTCGCAGCCCACTTCAGTAATGATCGGCGGCTAAGTCGCTTGTTAAACATTTACCTCTCCTTGATTCATCCCCATTAGAATAGAGCATAACACGATTGCTATGGCAATCTTCGCTAGATTTATGGCCCTGGACTCCTACCGGCGCGCATTTGTTTCCGGAGAACCACCCCCTTCGATTGAGTCTATGGCGTAATGATGGTTTGCGAACCGTCCCCACTGCTAACCTTTGATGCCGGAGAACACTATCCCCTGGATGAAGTACCGCTGGGCGAAGAAGAACAGCAGCAGCGGTGGAATCATAATCAGCGTAGAGCCGGCCATCACGACCGTTGTTTCAGGTCTGGTCGAGGCCGATGCCGCGCTGGTATAGAAATGCAGACCTATCGCCAAGGTGAATAGCTCGTTACTCCTGAGAAAGATGAGCGGGTGGAAGAAGTCGTTCCAGGTCCCCAGGAATGAGAAGATGGCAACCGCCGCCAAGGCCGGAGTAACCAGTGGCAAGATGATCCGAGTGTATATGCCAAACCAACCGCAACCGTCAATTCGCGCAGCATCGTCAAGCTCCGGGTTGATCGTCATGATGAACTGGCGCAATAAAAAGATAAAGAACGCTCCCCCGCCAAGCCAGGCCGGAACGATCAGCGGCAGGAAGGTATTCAGCCAGCCGGCCTCCTTAAATAGAATGAAAAGCGGGATGATCGTAACCTGATCGGGGATCATCAACGTGCTGAGCACCAGGATGAAAAGCACGTTGCGGCCAATGAATCGGACGCGGGCGAAGCCAAAGGCCACCATCGAAGCGGAGATGAGCCGTCCTATCAGGACACCAATAGTGATTGTCAACGTATTCGCGCCGTAGCGCACGAAATTAAAGTAGTCGAACACAGCCCGCTGGTAGTTGCTCCAAACCAACTCGCTCGGAATCCATTGCGGCGGGATCTGAAAGGCTTCCCATTCTTGCTTGAGTGAAGTCGAGATCATCCAGAAAAATGGGACCATCATAATCAGCCCGCCGGCGATGATTACCGCGTGGCTAACTATGGGTCGGATCACTATCCAAAGTGGTCGCCGACGCCTTCGCTCGACCAAAGTCGTACCGGTCATAGTTCTGACGCTCATTGCTCTCCTACCTCAACTGCCCTTCATAGTAGACCCACCGGCCGGAAACCCTGAATGACAAGACGGTGAGCGCCATAATGACTAGGAATAGCACCCAGGCCAGCGCCGAGGCATAGCCCATCTTGAAGTTTTCAAAGGCGTTTCGATAGAGGTACAGCACATAGAATAATGTCGAGTTAGCAGGACCGCCCTGAGTAATGACGTATGCCGCGGTGAAAACCTGGAATGAACCTATGATACCGATGATGAAGTTGAAGAAGATCACCGGCGAGATCAAAGGAATCGTCACGTGCCAGGTCCTTGGCCACCAGCCGGCGCCGTCAATCTCCGCCGCCTCGTAGAGCTGGGTAGGGACTCCCTGAAGAGCGGCCAGATATAGCACCATCCCTCCCCCCAGGTTCCATAGACTGATCGCAACGAAGGCTGGCAAAACCCACTCAATGCTGAAGAGCCAGTTTGGCCCATCGATTCCCAGATAACCTAGGCCGGTGTTCAAGATGCCGGCTTCTTTGTTTAGAACCCAGATCCACATATAGGCGACGGCGACGCCGGAGACGACAGCCGGCAGATAGTAAACCGTGCGATAGAAGGCCATGCCGCGCAGGTTCTGATTGAGCATCAAGGCGAGGAGTACGCCAAAGATTATGTGAAGGCTCACGCTGCCGACCGAGTAGAGCGCAGTGACCTTCAAGCTGAGCCAGAAAAGGGGGTCGTTGAAAAGGAGCTTTTCGTAGTTGCGAAGACCGATGAACTTGGTTTCGCTGAGGATGTCATAATTGGTGAGGCTGAAATAGAGGGCGGCCAGCAGGGGGCCGATCTCGATTATGATAAAGCCGATGATCCAGGGACTGATGAAAACATATCCTGCAATGTTTTCGGCGAGCGCACTCTTACTTAGCCTCGGTTTTCCAGCCGGCGCTTCTGCTCGTAATGGACGCTGAATATCAACCGCTCCCATCAGCGTCCTCCGCTGACCCAGCCTCGGGCGGCTGGCAACCGCGAACTACTCGCCTGCCCCAGGCGAACTGTCTGCACCTGGATGTCACTCCAGCGGCACACTTTGACTTTATCCGGTTCATCCTCTCCACCCTCGTATATGGTCTGCATGTGGTTGAACAAGCGCGCAATGCTGTTCTTAGGCCACAGCCTAGGCGCCGTGTCGGCGGCGACCTAAGCCTGACTGGTCGGTGACGACATCATACCCTCCCTTACACTGAAGCGACAGCCTTGCCTGGCCATTACATTCGAGCCGACAAGGGCGGCTTGCCAATCCCAAAATCAGCGAACGTTACTGCTAATTATAACCTGCCGCCGTCTAGTATCATAAACCAGTTGTGGGATTGTCAATCAGCGAGCGTCAACGTAAGTGTTCAGATTTAAGGGGATCAGTTTTGCAAGCGCATGCGCATCAATCTAAGCTCATATCCTGTCCGGCGACATCCGATTGTTGAAACCTGCAGCGGGTTGCAAGGGTTTCGCCCTGGCCGGGGGATGTGGGGGTGTCCCCCACGGGTGAAGTTCCCCTTCTCCTCGCAGAACAAGGGGGTCAGGGGATGAGGCCGGCCTCACCCAATGCTGGCAGTGAGGGGACGAAACCTCTCGAATCTGAACAATTACGCGTCAACCTGGAAGGTGGTGTGCGCGTTAATGTAGCTCCAGTCGATCTCTACGCCCAACCCCGGCTTCTGGGGCAGGGTGACGAAGCCGTCCGCATCAATGCGGGCATAGCTGCCGAGGCCGTAATTGTGTGGCCCTTCTGGCACCAGTATTTCTAGGAAGTCACTGTTTTTGAGGGCACCGAGGCAGTGGAGGTTGGCCCAGTTCCCGATACCACTCGCCCCGTGGTGCACGGCCAGCTTGGTCCCGAACGCCTCGCACAGGTGAGCAATCTTCATGAGCGGAGTTATCCCCCCTTGCATAAATACATCCGCTAGCAGTTCGTCAGCGGCGCCCCGGGAGAGGAACTCGACGGCGCTGTAGAGGTTTGCCGATTGCACCTCACCCACTAGAACAGAGATATCCAGAGCGCGGCAGAGCTCGGCATAGCCGCTAATGTCGTAATCGGCGATCGGCTCTTCGTACCAATAGAAGTTGAGTTCCTCCAGACGACGGCCCACCCACATCGCTTGGCGGTGGTCGTAATAGCCGGCCGGGTCGAGCATCAACTTCATCCCATCTCCGACGGCCAGGCGCACGGCCCGGCTGATTTCGACATCCTTTTCCGGGATGCGAGGAGGATGAAGCTTGTAAGCCTGGTAGCCTCGGGACTTGCAGTCCAGAGCCTCCTCGACAAACCGCTCGGTCGAGGAATGGATCGGCGAACTGGCATAGGCCGGCACCTTATCGCGGTACGCGCCGAGGAGTTTATAAACGGGGGTGTTGAAAGCTTTTCCCGCGATGTCCCATAGCGCCACGTCAATGCAACTGATAGCGCGAATAGAGAGTCGAGTCCGCCGGCCGAGTTCCCACAGTTGTTGCCAGATCTTTTCTCGGTCCAGCGCGTCCTCGCCCAGAATCCGGGGCCTGGCAACCGAAACTACCTCTTGGGCCAGGACGGTCGCCGGGCCTTGCACCTGGCCCATGCTATACCCTTCGATCCCCTCGTCGGTGGACACGGTGACCAGGGTAATCTCGGCGAGCTGACGCTGGTCAATCGACCCCCATGCCGGGGACACGGGGTACGAGTAAGCCTGGACTTTCACCTCAGTGATCCGCATTCCTATCCCCCCAAGCCAATTTACTCAGAGCGTGTGTGGAAAGCCATACACGTGAACTGCAGCCGCCACAGTGCAGCTTGCCAGCCGGGTGCGGCCCCCATCCCCTTGATCCCCTTCTCCCGTGCGCGGGAGAAGGGGGATTTCTGCTGGGGGACACCCCCAGACCCCCGGCCAAGGGGCTTGCGCCCCTCTGCACTCCCCCACGCGCCGGCCTTTAGGCCTTTCCAAGCGCCCGGATTTAAGTCCGGCGACGCAAACCCACTTTTCACACACCCTCTCAGACCTTCACCGACTAGGTTGCGGCGAATCCCTTGGCATAATCAGAACCCAGCCGGCCTCGATAGGAGCGGAAAATCCCCGCTCCATCGGCACGTCGCCTGCCGCGGTGACTTATCCACCTTGCAGTCTAATTACACAGTGCAACGCGGCTTCGCGCTTAGAAGGAACTCATGGTTGACTACTTAGATTGTCAGACCCAAGCCGAACGTTGCGATAAACCAGCTCGTTATCAGCGTCAGACGGTCGCTGAAGACTAGCATACCCATACCGACCAACAGGACGCCGCTGGCCATTGAGACCTTGCTGAAGTTGCTTTTGATCGCCCGCATCACCGTCATCGAGCGATTCAACGCCACCGCCGCCAGCACGAATGGAACTCCCAGCCCTAGCGAGTACACGAACAGCAGGGCCATGCCCTGAAAAACGGTGTCCTGCTGGCTGGCCAGCAGAAATAGACTGCCCAGGACCACGCCGACACATGGCATCCAGCCCAACGCGAATGCGCCGCCCATCAGCGCCGCGCCGAGGTAGCCACGATTGCGGAAGACGGTGAAGTCAACCCGCTTTTCACCGTAAAGAAACGGGATACGCAGCAGGCCGGCCATCTGCAAGCCAAAAATGATGATTAGCAGGCCGGCGATCTTAGTGGTCAGCAGGCGGTATTCCAGCAGAAGTTGGCCCAGGGCGCTGGCGGACGCGCCAAGCGCGGTGAAAACAGCGGCCAGACCAATCACAAACATAACCGCCGAGACCAGCGCCCGTCGGCGCGATTCGCCCGCCTGGGTTGCGTTTAGGCTGTTAGCGGATTCGCCGGTGATGTAGGCAAGGTAGGCCGGCACTAGCGGTAGCACGCAAGGTGAAACAAAAGATAACACGCCGGCCGCTAGCGCGATGAACACATTTACCGAACTGACGTCCATTATTTAGCCATCAGCTTTCAGCCATCAGCTTTCAGCGGTCAGCTAATAGCTTAATCCAAAATCTAAAATCACAATAAGCCACGAGAGAACAGATTCCGGTTTGCTACCATTAGTAGCTCCACGAACTTGAACTGAGTCTATAAACATTTTATTCCGACGATCAGGCTGAAACAAACCTTGCGATACTTAGGTGGCGTCGCGACAAGTTGTCGCTAGTGCATAATCAGACGACATTTTCGGGAATACCGCTTCCAGCAGGGGTGTATGGC
>JBCLEL010000018.1:0-14973 GCA_038913435.1 Chloroflexota bacterium | reverse complement strand
GGACTTCAGTCCGGCGATCTTGCCACCTCATAATTACAACAGCCGATTTGTGTATTAAGGATAAGCCCGCTGGAGGCCGGACCGATTTGGGCGGGCCGGGTGAGGGGATGGCCTCCTGGATTGCCTGACGGCTACTTCATTTTGTTTATCACTGGAGGGTCGCTGAATGAGCGCCAAGCCGGCGATGGTCAAGCCCAGGCCCACTATCAGCGGCGCGGTTACCGGCTCGCTGAACAGCGCCAAGCCGGCCAGCGCGGATAGCGCGATCTGGGCCGAATTCATACTGTTCGCTCGGTTCACCGTCGTTATTTGGAGAGCCTTGGCGATGCTGTACAGGCCAACGGCATTGGCCAGGCCGGCCAGCAGAAGCGATAGCGCCGCCGCTGGTGGCGTCGCCAACGCGCCGGCCAGTCCGATTCGGGCCACCGTGATCGAGCCGGTTGAAAGCATGCCGGTGAGGGTGATGATGCACAGGGCCTGCTCCATTCCGAGTCCGCTAGCCATAGTCCGGCGGAACACGGCATTGCCGCCGCCATAGGATAGGCCGGCCAGCGTCGCCGCCAGCACTGCAACGATCACCATAATCCCCTGCGAATGCGGCAGACCATTCCCAGCGCCGGCCGTCAACGAGACCAGCGCCCCAATCAAAAGTCCAATGCCAACCACTGTTCTCCAATTGATCGGCTCGCCGAGAACGAATCGGCCGGCCAAGGCGCCACCCCACAGCACAGCGCCTTGAGTGATTGGCACAGTTATTGCCAGCCCGCTAAGCGTCAAAGCCGTCTGAAAGCCGGCGTTGCCGGTGACATTGTAAACGAGGCCGATACCGATCAGCGTTGGCCAGTACCGCAGTGGTGGCAAAAAGCTACGACCGTCGCCTCGACTCGGCCGGGCAGCCGAACCGATCACCACCGCCCAACTATAAGTCACAATCGGCAACGTCCGCACGAACGCGGCCAAAAATGGATCGCTGTCGGGGGCGGCGACTCGCAAGAGAACATTCATCGCGGCGTAGGAAAGGGCGGCTATGCCACCCCATAACATGCCCAGCCGGGCTGATTGAACGCGAGTCATCTGTTCGTCAGTAGAAGTCAATTCAGTTGTCAGTACCTGGCCAATAGCTCTACCTACCGCGTCCTCGACTCTGCGATATGAGCACTAAGCCTATGATCGTCAAACCCACGCCGGCCAGCAGCGGCGCCGTCACCGGCTCATCGAATATCGCCAGCCCAGCAACCGTCGCGATGGCGACTTGCGCGGCCGTAATGCCATTGACTCGCGTGACGGTCGCCAGGTTCAGCGCCTTGGTGAAGGCGATCAGCCCAACTGCGTTAACAATGCCCGCCGCCAGTAGCGACAGCACAGCAACCGATGGTGTAGCCATCACTCCGGCCGGGCCGAGCCGGGCCAACACTATCAAGCCGGAGGCGACCAGGCCTGACAATGTTGTCACGCTGAGCACCTGTTCGACGCTCAGGCCCTTTAGTAGCGCCCACCGCACACCGGCGTTGCCGGCGCTCCACGATAGGCCGGCGACGATGGCGACCACGATTGCAGTCGTAACCATGCCGCCTTCAATTGGGACCGGACCGCTGCCGGCGCTGGCTGTCAGGATGACTAGCGAGGCGATTAACAGCACGATGCCGGCGACAATTCCTCGATTGATCGGCTCGCCTAGCGCGATTCGTCCGACCAAAGCGCCACTCCACAGATTAACGCCCTGGCTGATTGGCACCGCCAAACCGAGCCAGCTTAACGTCAACGCAACCTGAAAAGCGCCGTTGCCGGTGACGTTCAACGCCACGCCGGTGACTATAAGTGGCAGCAGATATTTCGCTGGCGGCACTAGACTCGAAAAGAGGCGATCCCGCCGCCGGGCGTAGATGCTGAATATAGTAATCCAAACGTAGAGAGTAACCGGCGCTGAACGCATAAACGGAGCTAAGACCGGGTCACTTTCAGGCGCCGCCGCCCGCAACAAGACGGACGTCGCTCCGTAGCAAAAGGCGCTTACGATTGCCCAGAGAGTACCCACATACACCGCGCCAGCATTGGTCAAGTCTGTTTCAGGCAGGCCCTTGTCAGCGATAGTCAATCGGAGCTGCTAGCTGATCGAATATTCGGCCAGGATGCGGGCCATCAGCTTGGTCCCGCGGAGGAACTCGCTGATCTGCATATTCTCATTCGGAGCATGGGCCAGCGAGCCAAAGTAGCCGACGCCGGGGGTGATGATCGGAACCTTCAAATATTCTACGAAGGGGTACATCGGACCTGACCCGCCCACCATCGGTTCAACCACTGGCTCAGCGCCATAGACCAGGCGGGCGGTGTCTATCGCCAGCTTGACAAACGGATGGTCGGGATCAACACGGGCCGGATGCTCCTGCGCTAATACCTCAACCTCAACGTCATCGAAGCCTTCGCTGTTCAGATGCCGGCCTGCCTTCTCCGCTATGTCAAATGGGTCCTGGTTGGGGACCAGCCGGAAGTCCACTTTGGCCGACGCCTCGGCCGGCAGCACTGTCTTACCACCAGGCCCCTGGTAGCCGGTGGTGACGCCGGCAATGGTGCAGGTAGGTTGAAACACCGCCTCCTGCCGCAGATCAACGCCCGTCAGTCCCTTCAGAAAGCCTTTCAACCCATAAATCTGGCGGTACGATTCCTCGTAGGAGGGTAAATCCGCCAGCAGTTGCCGGTCGCGCTCGGATGGCGGTAACACATCGTCGTAGAAGCCGGCTACCTTGATCGTCTCATCCGGCCCCTTCAACGACGCCAGCGCCCAGGTCAGTCGCCAGGCGGCGTTTGGAAAGATCGAGCCGCCGAGGCCGGAATGGGCGTCTTTGGTTGCCGTCTTGACCCGTAGTTGTAGATAGCAGATGCCGCGCATACCGAGATAAAACTGCGGCCGGCCGGCTGGATCAACGCCGCCGGACTCCCAAACGCAGGCGTCAGCTGCTAACAGCCCTCGATTTTCCTCGACAAACTTCTCCAATCGAGGGCTGCCGATTTCCTCTTCACCCTCGATCAGAAACTTGATCCGGCATGGGAGCCGGCCGGTGACCGCCCTTACCGCGTCAATTGCGGCCAGCCGGGAGACGATGTGCCCCTTATCGTCGGACACGCCACGGGCGTACATCTTGCCATCACGGATGTTTGGCTCAAATGGCGGCGTCTCCCAAAGCTCCAATGGTTCCGGCGGCTGAACGTCGTAATGGTTGTAAAAGATCATAGTCCGGCTGATCTGCCCTGGCGTCTCGGCATAGACGACCGGATACCCACCCGTCAGCGGTATTGTCCTGACATCAAATCCGCGCTGGGCCAACATCAAGCTCACCAGTCCGGCCGTCTCCTGAATGCCAAGATTTTGCGCCGAAACGCTCGGTTGAGCGCAGAGTTGGCGTAGCTCGTCCAGGTAGCGTTCTAGGTTCTCCTCGATGTAGCCGTCCAACCGGCCGGCGGTCTCCTGGTCTATCATCGGTTCCTCCTATTAGAATTACTGGGATAGTTGGGGACAGGACTTTAGCCTTGCCCTAAGCACGGCCCACTCTGCTTTCGTGACGCGCGCGATGCGCTGTGATGGTAATTGTTCAGATTCGAGAGGTTTCGTCCCCCTCACTGCCAGCATTGGCTGAGGCCGACCTCATCCCCCTGACCCCCTTCTCCTGCGAGGAGAAGGGGGAACTTCACCCGTGGGGGACACCCCCACATCCCCCGGCAAGGGCTTCGCCCTTGCAACCCGTTGCAGTTTTCACCAATCGGATGTCGCCGGACAGGATATGAGATTAGATTGATGCGCATGCGCTTGCAATACTGATCCCCTTAAATCTGAACACTTACCTGTGATGGGTGGCGTTTCTTTTCACTTGGGATTAGCGTCTATTCCGAACCGTAGGGCTGGGGCTTACCCGTGCCAAATCAAAAGAGAGCGGGGGACAAGCCCCCGCGCTACCCTTGCTACCACAAGTATAAGGAAACGCTACCCCTGTGATGCCCAGTCTTGACAATTGACGTGTATCGTCTATTGTACAGAGTACCCCAACTTCTTTGGTCACCCATTGAGCTGGAAACATCAGAGTCGCATGATGAGTATTCAACCACCAGCCGACCGTCAGCCTGAAACAGAGGCGGGGGCCGAAAAATTCAAGGTGGTCATCGCTACGCCAAACCAGGCTGACGCCCAGTGGCTCAACAGCGTGCTCGGCTCCAGCGATCTGTTCGAGTTGCACACTGTTCGCACGGTCAACGAGGCTGTCGCTGAGTGCGGCAGTTACGACGTGATAGTCGCCGGCGAAACGTTCCTTGAAGGCTCAGTCGTAGAACTGCTTAACAAGGTTCGCGATCTGAAAAGCGTTCCGCCGATTTTCGTGCTAGCGGCGGCTGAGGATGTTGATAGGGCCCGAGAGGCGCTGGTAGCCGGGGCCTTTGACTACCTGCCGAAGGCGCGAACGCTTGTTTTCCGGCTAGGGCTGATTGTCGCTCGGGCGGCCGAAGGCTATCGGCAGGCGCTCGAAAACGAACGCTTGCGACGCCGGCTGCGGAGTCTCTTGGTCATACCAACGGCGCCGACTACGCTACCACGTCGAGAGTTCATCGCCGCGGCGCGCGCGCGCCTGACACGCCGGCGGGATCCTAACGAGCCGGCAATCGTTCGCATAACCTGGTCGAACCTGCACGCTAATCGTGAACCAGCGGGAGCGGCAGAGGTGGCTGAACGCATACGGGCCAGCGTCACCGACACGGTGCGAGTCGGCGACCTTTTGACCCTGTCCGAAAACGAGATACTGATCTGCCCACACCACGGTGGTCGCGCCAGCTTACTAGGGATGGGCAAGCGTTTGGAGACCATATTGGAAGAATTGGCCGCTTCGGTGAACCTGAGGCCGCCGGCCAGCATCTCGACCGAGCTTGAAGTTCTGCCGGCCGAGTAACAGAGTGTCCGCTTTTTGAGTTACAGCGATCTGACTTTTTCTAGGGCGATCTCATCCAGGAGTCGGAATGGTTCTGGCTCGAATGGTGGTCCAAGTGGCCAAGTTACCTCTATTAAAGTTGCCAAAAGGTATTTCTGTTGCTGAGGACTGTACTTGGCATAGCGTGACCTCGGAAGATCGCTGCTCTTCGCAAAAGCGAACCGCCACTCGTGCTCAAATTCAAATAAGCTTACCGCTAAGAGATCGAATTCTCCTGCTACAAGACAGGTAGTCTCAATCTTCTCCCCATCGGGTAGGATTACTTCTCGCCTATCACTCGCATCACACTGAAACTTACCGTGATACTCGTCTCCCACCCTTCGGATAGAATGCGTTTGGAGAGACTTTACCTCAGCCAAGACTCTGACTCCTTTGTAAATAAAGCTCAGATCTCCCTTTCTTGTTCGGTCGTGATTGTCGTATTTCACCAAGTCGCTGACACGTTCGTCTGAAAACCACATTTTTCGGAGCTTGTATTCGCTCAAGTATCCAAACATGAAACCACGGAGACTTGGATTAGCGGAGACGATTTCATCAAGTTCTTCGATGGCAAGTCCCCGGTTTTCAAGAACGCCCATTATGCAGGCCTTTACCACGTGGATTATTACCAGCAGTTTTCACGAAAACTAGAAAGTATGAATGGTTTTTCCTTGCATGTTCTTGTTTCTTAATGCGACTGACAGCAGGCTTGTTTAGTCTCACTATCACGAATAAATCTTTCGTGTAAAAACCGATGGACTCATAGTCGTTGATGATCTCCACGTGAGTTAGGCGCTGCGTATTGGCACTCACCTCATCCTGACATTTAACAATCAATACTCCGTACTTCCGAAGGACGCGATAGGCTTCCCGGCCGGCCTTATAGTAAAGGTCAAGAACTGCATCGTGATATTTCGGCCCTGTGCCCGTGCTCTCTCCGTTTGAGTAAGTTTTCCTGAATGCTGCGTAGTTTCCTGCCCCGGCCATTTGGCTGGCTGCGCGCCTATATAATCCCTCCATATATGGAGGGTCCAAGATCACGGCATCGATAGTTCCATCTTTATAAGGCAAATCACGACAATCTACCCCTATCTTCAAGTCCGTAGCAAGCAGTTCATAACTCCCTTTAGAGACATTCTTCCAAAAGATGCCTGAACCAAACGTAACGTCAGCAACTATGGATCCTGGCGGTACGTGTAGTCTAAGTACCAAAGGGAATAAATCCTCGTTCGTCCCGACACAAGCGCTACAGATTAATTCGCTAGTAGTGACGCCATCCGGGGATTTCCTCTTACCTCGGCTCGTCTGAAATAGCGCTAGCTGCTCGCGCACCATGCGAGCGCCCTCCCCGCCGCCGGGATTGGCTTCAAGATCAGACTCGATCACCTAAGCACCTCTCTAGCCGGTAGTCTAAGTGAGGTTTGACTTTCGGCCGTGTTTGAGAACAGTTTAACGCGAAAAACCCTCTGGTGTTACTCACCTGTCGCCACGGCGAAAATCTCGCCGGCGCTCAAGCCGGTCAGCCCCAGATGTTCCGCCCGCCGGCCGGTCTGCCAGGCGTCCTTCCCCATCACGATGGAGCATAGCTCGATCACCGCCCGCATCGCCGGCGTCGGCACACCGATCTGCTCGCCAATCGAGGCCCAGGTCACCAACCCATAGGGCGTATCTTCCAACAACCAGCGGGTGTCCAGCGAGCCCGGTGCCCTCAAGGCCGTCAGCATCTCGCTGCCGTTGATCGTCGTTTGCAGGTCGCCGGCTGGCCCAAAGCCGGCCCGATGGAACGCTTCAGCAACCGGCAGCAGGTTCAACCCCAGCTTATGGCCGATTGCCAGGCGCTCCTGGTCAACCCGCTCGATCACCTTCACGACGCCCGGCGTGACACCTTCTTTATAAAAGTGGAAATCGCCTTTGGAGTAGTCAATCCGGCCGGCGTTCATCAACACGCCGGCCGGATGCATGATCGGGTTCAGACTGCTGAAGCCGCATTCGAGGACATTGCGATAGGCCGTGATTCCAGGAAAGAGCGCGCCGAGCGCCTTTTGCACCTGGGCGGTCTGGCCGGCCGGCCTCACGCCGAAGCCCAGGTGTGGCACCACGCCCCAGATGTAGGCAGCGGCCGGGCCGGTCTTGCGACAAACGTAGGGCGAGGTGTCCACCTCTGCCAGTACAACGCCATCAACACCGCGCTCTTTTAGCGCCTGAACAAACTCCAACGAGCCGAGCGTCCCCGGCAGCAACACCAGCGTCTGCCCCGACCGCAGGTGTTTGGCGCATGCCTCGGCGAACAGACGATGGGCGTAGGCCGGCACCGACAACAGAATTAGATCCGCGCCGGCCAGCGCCGATGCTAGGTTGGTCGTGACATCAGCCAGTCGCGCCTCGCCGGTGTGGGCGACGCCAGCCAGCGATATTGTCTTTGACTCGCGGATAGGCTCAACCATGTGAGCCATAGCTGGCAGTTCAGCCAGCCGGACCTGATGGCCGGCCAGCGCGAGATTGGCTGCCAGCGCGAAGGCGGTGTTGCCGCCGCCGAGTATTGTTATATCAGTCCTGCTCATTAGTTCCTTCCTTGCCAAAAGATGTTCCCCTGAAAATAGATTCTTCGGTAGCTCGGGGCCTTGCGCCCCGCACCCAGCCATTGCGAGTGACAAGCCCTCGCGCTACTACACTTCTTCTCCAAGCGACATTCACACTTTCATCCTTCCTGGGGCGGGTGAAAATCCGAATGAACGATTACTTCGATTTTAGGCGCCCGCGACCAGTCGAACCTTTCCAGGCCGGCTGTTCCCTCTGCCACCAGAAAGTCTCGTATTGTCTCAGCCTGCTCTCGCAACGACTTGACGTTCACGCCCTGGCAGCGGTCAGGATAGGCCAACAATAGGCGCAAACCACGCTCAAGTAAAGCCACCGCGCCATGCCCATTGCGCCGGCGGAGATGGTGCAACCCGATGCCGACCTGCAATATCCCCTGGTACAACCAGCGTTCCGGCCCCGGTCTGGCGCGCCATAACAGCTCTAAGGTCTCGTGACACTCGAAGTACAGGCCGGCGTTGAACTCCTCGAGGCCGGCGATTAGCTCCGGCGGCGCCGGCTGAGCGCATAGGCCGACGACTTCCTCGGCGCTTGGCAAGCGCCGCCGGCCCGTCTTCGGCGGTGCCCCTGATAGCCGGTCAGACACTCTAGTCACGCCTTTTTGCTAATTGGTAACGACTGAAAAACTGTTCGCGCAGGGCCGGCAGTTCGCCACCAGGTATCGCCGCTCTGACCTGTTCCACGAGCCGCAGGATAAACCGCAGATTGTGGATTGAGGCGAGGCGCAAGGCCAGCAGCTCGTGGCTCACGAAAAGATGGCGCAGATAGGCCCGACTGTGACGCCGGCAGGTGTAACAGTCGCAATCGTCTTCTATTGGCCGGCCGTCGCGCTGTAACTCGCGCCGGCGCAGGTGCAGCTTTCCATCGGCGGTGTAAACCGTGCCGTGGCGGGCCAGCCGGGTCGGCGCCACGCAGTCAAACAGGTCTATGCCCCGCTCGATGGCGCCAAACAGATCCTCCGGCTCGCCGATGCCCAACAGATGGCGCGGCCGGCCTTCCTGCAGATGGGGGACCGTCCACTCCAACACCCTCAGCATATCATCCTTCGATCTACCGAGCGAGCCGCCGATGGCGTAGCCGTCAAACGGCTGTTGGTCTATCCAACATGCGCTTGCCACCCGAAGGTCCTGGTACTCGCCACCCTGGACGATGCCAAACAACCACTGATTGCCGCCCTCGTTGGCTCGGAGGCAGGTCTCCGCCCAACGATGAGTCCGCTCCAACGCTTTCTTGGTGTACTCGAATGAAGACAGCGGCGAGGTGCACTCGTCGAAGGCCAGAATGATGTCAGCGCCAAGCGCCTGCTGGACTGCTATTGAAATCTCCGGGTCGAGGCGTAGCCGGCGGCCGTCTATGTGCGAGTTGAACCAGACGCCATCCTCGTCTATCACGCATAGCTTCTTGTGCGCCTTTGCAGGTGGCCGCGCCTCTTCACCCGGAAAGACGCTGGCGATCTTGCCAACGCCGTGCTCCAGCCCAAAGCCGAGGCTGAAGACCTGAAATCCCCCGCTGTCGGTCAACATCGGCCCATCCCAGCCGGTGAACCGGTGCAGACCGCCCAGCTCTCGGACGACCTCCGGGCCTGGCCTTAGCCAGAGATGATAGGTGTTGGCCAGGATGATCTGAGCGCCGACCTCGCGTAACTCATCGGTAGTCAGCGTCTTTACCGAGCCTAGCGTGCCAACCGGTATGAAAGCCGGCGTGTCCACGACGCCATGCGGCGTCGTCAGCCGGCCGACGCGGGCCGGCGAATTCGGCGCGCGTGCGACGATCTCAAAGCTGTTGTCCGGCTTGGCGGATGCGCTCAATAGTAGATTGTCAAAGTCCGGTGGTATGGGTGGGCCTCGCGGTCTATCTTCTGACTCTCCTCCCACAGCAGCCAGTCCAGTTGCACAGCGGTCCGTTCGACGCCCAGGGCCGCCAAATCGGCCAGGAGCAGTTCGACGCCCCAGACGGTCGCTGCCCTGATCTCAACCTCTTGGCGGCTGCCGGCCGGTATTGTCGTCCGGCTGTCAACCAGTTGGGCCAGCCCGTCCGAGTAGCGCAAGATTCCGAACTGGCGCAGGATTTGCGGCACTTTGTAATCGGCGAAGGATGTCAGCCGATCAATCCGGCGAAGATCTCCTAGCCCTGTTCCGCCTAGAGCGCCGTACAGATCGGCGGCCAAAATCTGCGCCCGTTTCAACAGCCAGACGGTCGCGCCGTCGTACTGGGCGCAGTCGCGGAATGATGGCATCGAGTCACGCGCCAGTTCAACCAGCCTGATCGCGTCGCCGCCGGCCGATCCGACGAGGGCCGCCAGATCGCCGCCGCGCCTGTCGAGCGCCAGCCGGCCCAACCTCCGCAAGCCGGCGGCTCGTTGGTCCATCAGGCCAAGCTCGCCCTGCCCGCCGAGCAATTCGGCCAACTGCTCCCGTCTGATTTGGGCCAAAAAACTGGCGTCCAGAGCCGGGTGGCCGCTCAGGATTGCCGTCTTTAACGAAGCCGCCAGCGCCCAATAGCCATCCAGCATCTCGCCATGATAATCAAAGGTCCAGCGGGGTTCCGTCCAGAAGCAGTAGTTCAGCGTGTCCAGCACCAGAATGAAAGCAGCGACTGAACGCTCGTCACCATCGTAGTGATAGTGGGTGTTCCAGGCCGGCGTCGGCGCGCCGGCCTCGACCAGCCGGCGGGCGGTGGCCGCAATCTCGGTCAGGTTGAGACTGACGTCTTGCGACCTGGCCATCACCCTTGCGGTGGAACGCCGGACGTTCAAAGGGTCCTCGTGGTCGGTCAGCTTCAAGGTAGCCTGATAGATAGAGTCCTGAATATTAGGTGCTATGATTGCCCTCCTACGCGACGTTTTCGTTTTGCGATTATATCCTTCGCAAAGGTGGAAGACTAACCTAGAATAAGATGAAATCTCTCAATAGCCAGACCCGTAGGGGCGTTCAATTGAACGCCCCTACGGGTTTTAGATTCAGGGTTGAGTAGCAACCGGCAACCAGCCGCACCGGAATCTAGTCGTAGTAGTTCAATCCCCGAATGTTGTCATACCAATTGTCTTGCTAATGACCCTATTTCCCGGTGGAGATCAAGGATGTTACTGCTGGGAGCGCGGCCATCTTGGGTCGCCTGAGGCGACGCGAGACGCCGGCGCTCCCGGCGCATCAATTGTATGAGCATCAAACACTAAAATAGGGTCTTTCTATCAGCAATTGGTATTAGAATCGGAAGCAATGATCTCACTAAGAAACATGATCTATCGGCTGAGCCTCATCGCTTGGAAGTATTGGCCGTTCGGCCACCGCACCAAATGGCTGGCGCAAATCGCGCTCAACGCTCGGTTCATGGTTGGAGCAATGGCCTTGATCGAGGACGAGCAAGGGCGAGTATTACTCGGCCGGCACACCTACCGGACTAAGCATCCCTGGGGGATGCCCGGCGGTTGGCTCAAAGCCAACGAATCATTGAGTGAGGCTTTGGCTCGCGAAGTCCGGGAAGAGATAGGGCTAGTGGTAGAAGTCGGTGAAGTCGTCTGGATTGGCAGCGGCTACCAGCAACCCCGGTTGGACATCGTATGCCGCGCCAAAGTAATTGGCGGCCAGTTGCAACCTTCGTTGGAAATCAGTGAAGCGCATTACTTCGCTTATGACGAGCTGCCAGCCGGCCTGATGCCAGATCAGCGAGCGATATTCGGGATGCTCCGTCGGCGCGGCAACCGGCCCGGCGCCATTGCGTCCACGCCTGCCGATCTCGACCCAGATCAAGGCAGCCAATAGACCGGCCCGTTGGCGTTGTCAGCCAGTTTCATGGCCATATTGTCACTGAGCCGGCGAACCCACACCGACGAATTGCCAGACCGAGACGAGTCTCGACCAGCGTCAGGGTTGATAGCGACATAGACCAGGTAGCTGCTATCAGGCGACCAGGCGAATCCGGTGACGGACTCCCCTTGCTCACTGCTGGTGCGGGGTATGCGACCTAGCTGCAGCAGCATCCTATCCCGGTTGAACCCATCCGGGCCAACGGCGCCCCTCGGATACACCGACACCGTCTCGTAGCCGGAGAGTCCTCCAAACCCGACCGTCACCTTGCTGCCATCGGGCGAGTAGCTGAACCAACCGGCCGGATTGTCGAATGAAAGCCCCCAGAAGCCGGCGATTCCGCCCTTGTAACTCTGGGTGGCCAGATAAACGCCGTGAAAGGCGACAACTCGGAAGGTGATCTCTATTCCATCCGGCGCCCAGGCCGGCTCCGTCAACCATTGGGCGGCAGTCATATCCCATTCGAACGGCGTGTATTTCTTGGATTTGCTCTTGGTCGTCACCGGCAACCAGAGGTTTTCGCCGCGCGTGTTCACCAGGGCGATGCCATTGCCGTCCGGCCCAACATTGGTAGCAAAAGCCAGCCGCCGGCTATCCGGCGACCATGCCGGCCGAAATCCATTGCCGGCCCTTGCCTCCTCCATCGTGGTCAGGTCCACTATCCATATCTCGCCGCCGGTTGGTCTGTTGCCTTCAAAGCCCCTGTTTTCATACACGGGCGACCGAACTAACGCAACGTATCTGCCGTCGGGCGATAAGGCCGGCTGAATATCGTCAATCTGATTGTTAGTAATTGCCTTCTCACCGCTGCCATCTCGGTTGGCGATATAGACCTCGCGGTCGTGGCCATCGTTGCGGCTAAAGGCCGCGAACTTGCCGTCATTGCTCCAAGACAGTTCGTCAGCTCCACTAAACAACGACTTCAATACATTTGTTGCCAGATCAACCGACACATAGGCGTCACCACGTTTGACGAGAATAGTCCCGCTTAGACGCATAGGAACGGCGGTTGGCTGCGTGGCTGAGGGAGGCAGGATAGTTGGCGAAGGAGGAAGCGCCGTGATAGGCGAAGGCAAGCCGGTCGCTTTTGGTACGGCGGTAGCGGTCGGGAGAGAGGTTGGCGAAGGAAGGACGGTTGGCTGAGGCGAGGATACATCGGTCACCGCCGGCTTTGGCGAGGCCGGCGCCGGCGACTCAACCTTTGCGACAACCGTGACGCCCGCAGTCGGCCCAACCGGCGTAAGCGCAGCCGAACGACCGACCGGCCCGGCGCATCCGGCCAGCGCAACCGTCAACAGGGCCAGCGCCGCGAGCAGTCGGATCAGCGGCCAAGCCTCTACGCTAACTGGCGCGAGGCCGGCTTTTTGCCTAGCTCCACCCGACAACTCTGACTCCACCAATTTCTCCACTAGCGCAACCTTTTCCAGACCCGATGAATGACGCCGACTCATCAACTACAGCGTAGGGCAGAAACATTGAGCTACACGGTCCTTCCGCAGAAGGACTGGGTTGCTCGCATTCGCCACCAGGCGACACCAATCCCGATAGGATACCCCGATTGTTAAAGCGCTCCCAGGCATAACGCCTAAAACAAATTAAGTATAGTCTATGCGAGGCAACTGGCATAAAGGCTCGATAATTGTGCTCACCGCTGTAATAAAGCAGTTATCGCTTGCGCGAGGACTCGATCACCGAAAATGGGAGCGCGGTTGGCTGTGCAGACGGTGATTGAGCATACCGAGTCGTTTTGCGCGTATCTGTCGCTGTCCAGACGGATCTTCTTACGTTGAGGATAGAGTTCTTCCAAGTGGTTAACCTCCACCCGCTCACCGGGCGGCAGGAGACAAGCTCTTGCCCTACGTGATTCCCCGCCCATTGTCCGGGCGGCAAGAGACAAGCTCCTGCCCTACGTGATTTTGCGCCCATTGTCCGGGCGGCAGGAGACAAGCTCCCGCCCTACGTGATTCCCCGCCCATTGTCCAGGCGGCAGGAGACAAGCTCCTGCCCTACGTGATTTTGCGCCCATTGTCCAGGCGCCAGGAGACAAGCTCCTACCCTACGTGATTTTGCGCCGAATATCGTGGCGGCAGGAGACAAGCTCCTGCCCTACGGACTGCCATTGCCTTACCGCCGGCCGGCGGCAACCTCGGCTACCATCGCGTCCTGCTCCCGGCGCAACCGTACAAGTAGCGACTTTTCGTCTAGCTCAACCATGTCATAGGTGATCGGCTGCCTGGTTTCGGCCGGCTTCTTCAATCTCGCGCCGGCCGACATGCAGAGCGGCAGTAGCTTTTCCAGCAGAGATACCTCGTGGCGCTCGATCATCCCGCGCACTGTTGCGCCGCCGGAGCCGTCCAGGACGGTCCCGGCCTCCAGCCGGTGCTTGGCAACCGTAATGACATCGGCGACCGGCGGCCAGGATGGCGCGCCGGTTGGCGTCTGCAACAGGGCCGCTTCCAGGACCGACATCGGCGTCTCGATGCCGCACAGGTGGTAGTCGCGGTACAGCGCCGCGTACTTGCCGTTGACGGCGGCCGGCAGCCCGTAGAAGCCCAAGTCTTCTTGCAATAGTGGCTGGTCGCTGGTGACGACGACCCAGACGCCGGAGGCAAGATGGTCCGGCAACAGCGACCGGCCATCCGGCCCGACCGCGTTCGCCAGGTCAACGACGCCGGCCTGGCTCAACAGCCCGCCGTCCTCCTGGAGCGCGAATAGCCGGGCCAGATCGCGGAGGCCGGCCGATGGCTCGTGCATCCCGCGCTGGTCGGGGACCAGGCCGGTCATGTTCGCCAGCGCCGTCATCTCGATCTGGGCCTTCGAGCCGTCGCGGAAGGAGTTGTACATCTGCGGGTTCAACCGCCGGCGCTTCACCAGGTCGTCGCTATAACCGTAGCGGGTGAAGGCTTCCTCCGGCCGGCCATCCCAATCGGTCGGGTAGTAGCGGGCGCCGCGGCCGGCCGCGACGATCTGGTAGCCGAGGCAGCGCGCCCAATCAACCAGCCGCTTGGTCACGATTGGCTGGTCGCCGTCGGCCAGGGTATAGACGACGCCGGCTTGCTGCGCCTTGCGGTTGAGCAGCGGGCCAACTGTCACGTCCGCCTCGACTGTGACCATCACGATGTGCTTATTGTTTTCGATGGCGGCCAGAGCAGTGCGCACAGCGACGGTCGGAATGCCGGTCGCCTCAACGATCACCTCGACCGGCGCCTGGGCCAGAGCTTCGATCTGGGTTGTCCAGACCGGCCGGCCGTCGGCGACTGCCTGGGCGACGGTTGCCGGATCGTCGCTGGTGACGATGGTCGGCCCAACGCCGGCCGCCTCCAGCGCGGCGCGGGCGTTGGTCTCCCTCAGGTCGCATACGCCGGCCAGCCGGACGCCCTTCATCTGGCCCAATTGAGCGGCGACAGTGGTGCCGAACCGGCCGGCCCCGACTAGCCCAACGAGGATGGGCCGATTGCTGGCTGCTCGTTCGGCGAAAAGTTCGTTCAGATACATCGCATCCCCTTGCTGGTAGCTTGCAAGTTTTAGCTAAGGGGATGATACCCCACCAGGCGAGGGGTTGATAGATGGGAGATTTCATCGCCCGTCGCGGAGGGGCCGCTATCGAAGGCTGAGAGGGTTTTATC
>JBCLEL010000017.1:0-15340 GCA_038913435.1 Chloroflexota bacterium | reverse complement strand
GCCAGCGCGGACGGATCACCAGCTCTTCAACCAATGCCCGTGGCGGCAGGGTCGCCAGCGTCGCAATCACCTGGCCTATATCTTCAGGGCGCAGAATGTGCGGAATGCGCTCCGGTGGCGGTTGAATGGGCCGGCGCTTCATCAGCGGCGTGAGCGTTTCGCCCGGCGAGATGACGGTCGCCCGGATGCCATTCATCCATTCTTCTTCATTCACTGATTGCGTCAGCGAGATCACGCCGGCTTTCGACGCGCTGTAATGTAGGCCGGCGATTGGCACCGCGCGAATGCCGGCCAGCGAAGCGATGTTAATTATCAGTCCATCTTGTTGCCGGCGCATGATTGGCAGCACCGCCTTGATTAGGTTGAAGATACCGTCGAGGTTGACGGCGATCACCAGGTCCCAGGCTTCATCGGTGATGTCGTGCCAGTTTCGCTCGCGGGTGTTCCAACCGGCGCTATTGACCAGAATGTCAATCCGTCCGTGATCCTCGATGATCGAAGCGACGGCGGCGGCTACGGCCGGGCGGTCGCTAACGTCGGCCTGGCGGTACGAGGCGGAATAGCCATCTGACTTGATGGCGGTGCTCGCCTCCTCCAGCGTCTCTTTAGTGCGTCCCATCAGGACAACGTGAGCGCCGATCTGCGCTAAGGCTTGGGCGGCGCCAAGCCCAATGCCGGAACCGCCGCCGGTGATTACGGCGACCTTGCCGGCGAGCGGGCGATCGGTTGCCAAGTAGGTATCTCCTTCTGCGACAATAATCTCGCCCTCCCTACCGCACCCACGGCACGAGACAAGCTCGTGCCCTACTCCGACGACCCGTAGGGTAGGAGCTTGTCTCCTACCGTTTTCATTGTTGCAGGTGAGACGGAAGGCTCATCCCATCCTCGCTATTAGTTGAAATCCTGGCATACGCAGGGACAGGTCTCAGAGCGTATGTGGAAAGCCATACACGTGAGCCGGGTAGGGCCCCTCATCCCCTTGATCCCCTTCTCCCGTGCGCGGGAGAAGGGGAATTTCGGCTGGGGGACACCCCCAGACCCCCGGCCAAGGGGCTTGCGCCCCTCTGCGCTCCCCCCGGCCGGCCTTTAGGCCTGGCCAAGCGCCCGGACTTGAGTCCGGCGACGCAGACCCGCTTCTCACACACCCTTTCAGACCTGTCCCCGACGATTCTCAAGTCCGAACCAGACTTGAACCTGCCCTTACCGAGCCAGGTATTCCCGAGTCTGCTACTGGATCCGCTTACGTTTAGAGTTCACGTAGTCAACCAGGATGTACTCGCCTAGCCTCTCCGGCGCAGCGTAAAAAGCTCGGCCTTTGTTGATCTTGGTCATTTCGTTGACGAACTCCATTAGATTGTGGCCGCGTTCCAACATGAAGGTGTTGATTACGATGTCTTCACGGGTGCAACGCCCCACCTCTTTTAGCGTCTCCGCTATCGTCCGATAGGTCGGCGGATAGGAGAAGAGCGCCCGGCCGTTCTCCAGGTGGGCGGTCGGCTCGCCATCGGTAATCATGATGATCTGCCGGTTGGAGCCCTTGTGCCGGGCAAGGAGTTGACGGGCTAGCATAAATCCGTGCTGCATATTTGTGCCGTAGATGTACTCGTCCCAGGTCATGTATGGCAGCGAGCTGACTTTTAGCTCGCGGGCGTAGTCGGAAAACACAATAAAGTACAGCGTGTCATTCGGGTACTGGCCGCGAATGAGGCTGTCCATCGCCATCGCAACCTTCTTCGCCGCCAGAAAGCAGCCGCGCAGGACCATTGACCGGCTCATGTCAACCATCAGCACAGTTGAGCTCCGGGTGTTGAACTCAGTCCGATGCACTTCAAAGTCGTGATGGTTCAATTCGACCGGGCTGCCAGGGCCTTGTCGTACTATGGCGTTCATAATCGTTTGCTGTATCTGAAGATGAAAGGGATCGCCGAACTCGTATAGCTTACTCTCCTCAGTGCGCTCGCCGCCGGCGCCGCGCATGAAGGTCTCGTGCCGGCCAAATGCGTCGCGCTTTAGATTAGAAAATATGTCGCGTAATGCCTTCTGGCCGATTTTACGGATGGCTTTGGCCGTCAGCTCGTAACGCTCGCCAACCTTCTGTATATATCCGGCCTCTTCCAGCAACCTCGCCAGCTCCTTCAGACGTTCCAGGTCTTGGCTAGCTTGTGGGCCGAGCAGGTCCTCCAACTGGGCGGCGTCAATCTCACCCAATCCGCGCGCGTTTTGCGCGTTTTTTAGCTGCCGTTCCAACTGGTCCATCTGTTGGAGACGCCCCATCAAATCTAGCGCCTCTTGCAGACCCAGTTGCTCCTGTCCCTGGAATGGATAGCGGTTTGCTTGACTACGCATTGGCAGAAGACGATCGAGATTGGCCGCCATCTGAGCCAGGTCCCACTTGAGCCGGTCGTCGCGCAGCAGGTTATCCAACATCTGCTGCATTGACTGGCGCATCTCAGGACTCACGCTTTTCATCAGCGATTGCATCTGCGCCATGCGTTGCTGGAGATATTCCACTAACTCATCGAGGCTATTGATGTCAGGTGGGAAGAACTGTCCATGCTTTTGCTTAAAATTCTGGAAATCAGGCTGGCCGCCACGCAACTTTTCCTGCAACATCTGGTTCAGATCGCGGACCATCTCGCGCGTCCGCTGGAGGTCTTCGGGGCTGAGGCTCTGTAACTGTTGCTTCAGACCCTCGAAGTAGTTACCTATCATCTGCTGGCGAAGCTGGTCCATCAGTTCCTGAAACTTTTGTCGGGCCTCCGCGTCCATAAACTCGTAATCAGACAGCTCCTTGATCCGGCCACCGGGGTCTTGCGGCAGGTTGTCAAGGAAACGCTGCTTGCGGTCGGCTATCTTATCCAGGGCCTGATACATCTGCTGGGCGTTCTGGTCGGCTTGCTGACCTTCGGCCGGCTTGGCCGCGTCTAAGCGACCCTGAATACCCTTGCGCTCGGTGTCAATTACGTCGTTGAGCTTCTGCTGGATCTCGTCAAAGACCGAGTTGAGGTTGTAGCGTTCCAACTGTTGCCGGCGCATCTGGCGTAGCTGTTCCAACCAGTCTTGCAAACCGGCGATCCGATTGCCCTGCTGGTCGTCAACACCCCAGCGATGGAACCGCTGCAACGCTTGCCACAAGTCGCCCTCAGCCAGCAAGTCGTCGGACATCTTTTCCATAAGCTCTTCGAGGTCAAAGGCGAAGCCCGGCTGTGTTCCGTCCCAACGCGAGTATCGGTAAAGCATGTCAATCTCACTTGCTGTAAAGGTCGTGCCCGGCGCCGCGTGTCTTGTTCAGCTTGCGGTTCAGATGGAGACCCTCCAAGACGAACTCGACTGCCGAGGCAATGACGGCTGGACTGTCGGATACACGCAGCTTCTTTAGCGCGCCGGCCAGCTCAGGAAGATCGTTCAGCACGGCCAGGTATGCTTTGGACGACTTGCGGTCCGAAGCCTCGAAGGTGTAGCCGGTGTCGAACTGTTCCAGCAGCTCGCTGAAGTCCTGGAGGCTGAAATAGCGGTTGAATACGGTTAGTAGGCCGCCCTGCAACAGCTTTTCGATCACTCGGTCATCACGCTTGTCGCCAAGCGACTCGATCTCGATCTTGCCCTGGGTAGAGGCGATGATGGCGTGCAGGTCGCTGACGCGCGGCGCGGCCTGTTTTTCATCGAGCCGGATCGAGCGTCGCAAGGCCCCGCTGATGAGGTTTTCGTAGTTGGTGATTGACACCCTCACGCTGACGCCGGAGCTTTGGTTTATGTCGCTGGATCGGCGGGCCAGGTGGGTGATTTCGGCCACGATCTCCTTCATAAATTGCGGCACAACGACATCGTAGCCATCGCTATCGAACCTGGTCCGCTCGTTTTCCATGATCTGAAGCTCGTGCGGGATGGTCTTAGGATAGTGGGTGCGTATCTGGGAGCCGAAGCGGTCTTTTAATGGAGTGATGATCCGGCCGCGGTTGGTGTAGTCCTCAGGGTTGGCGCTAGCGACGACGTAGATGTCCAACGGGAGTCTGATCTTGTAGCCCCTGACCTGAACGTCGCGCTCCTCCATAATGTTCAAAAGACCGACCTGGATACGCTCGGCCAGGTCCGGCAGCTCGTTTATGCAAAAGATGCCCCGGTTAGTGCGCGGGATCAACCCGAAGTGGATCGTCAGTTCGTCGGATAGGTAGCGGCCCTCGGCCACCTTGATCGGGTCAACCTCGCCGATCAGGTCAGCGATAGTTATATCCGGTGTAGCCAGTTTCTCGCCGTAACGCCGCTCACGGGGTATCCAGTCTATCGGAGTCGCGTCTCCTTCTGATTCGATTCGCTCGCGACAGGACTGGCATATCGGCTTGAAGGGATCATCGTTGATCTCGCAACCCGCCACGGCCGGCGTCTCCGGATCGAGCAGGGCAACCAGACTACGAGCTATCCTAGTCTTAGCCTGGCCTCGCTCGCCCAAGAAGATAATGTCCTGGCCGGATAGAATCGCACTCTCCAACTGAGGAATGACCGTATTCTCGTAGCCGATGATGCCGGGAAATAGCTCTTCGTTGCGGCGTATCCGGTCAATCAGGTTTTTGCGTAGCTCGGATTTGACGCTCTGCGCTTGATAGCCATTGGCGCGCAGTTCGCCGACGGTCTGGGGCTTGGGCATGCTCTCCTCGTCTCGCAACCGGAGGCTGAGGTCTCACTACGAGCCGGTCAGCGATCATTTGAAGGTTTGTTATTGACATCATACCCTTATGCGGTGACAAGTCAAGGCGGCAAAACCATCGGGCTTAGCCTCATAGACCCGGCGATCAGGTGATGCCGGAGGCGCGATCCAACTTACCGCAGAGGCGCAGAGGCGCTGAGTTATTAGTTGGCCTGATGACGGCGACATTCGTTTGGCGCCAAACTTATTGCATAATCAGACGACATTTTCGGGAATACCGTTTCAAAATAGCTTTTCACCCCTAGCTGTTTGGCCTGATCCTTCACGAGTGAAGGACACCTCATCCCCTGACCCCTTCTCCTGCGAGGAGAAGGGGAAATGATTAGTGGGGGACACCCCCCACATCCCCCGTCAATGGCTTCGCCCCTGCACCCCTTAGAGTCCACCTAGCATAGCCTAAGACCTCGTTTGACTTAACATTATTGAGAATCCTCTGCGTCTCGGCGTCTCTGCGGTTCCAACTAACTCCGGCGACCGTCATTATTGCTTCGCAAACTCGAAGGCCGGCTGCAACGGGCGCGGCCCCATCTGCTCCGGCAGGCGTTCCGGGATCGTGGTTCGCTGTCTGATAACTGTTACCAGCCGGCCGATCTGCTCGCTCAAGAAGGCCGGCGCATAGGGGCCGGGATAGAGCGCCTTATACTTTGGGAGCAGTTCCGGGTGAGCGGTTTCCAGATAGCGCATAAAGTGGTCGCGGGTACCCGGCTCCAAGCGCAGCAGGCCAGTTCCGATGAATGACGCGCCGTGGTCAGCGGCGGCCTGGATCACGCTTTCCAGGTTGTTCAGATCGGAGGTCAGGGCCGGCACAATCGGCATCATCAGCACGCCGGCGGTGACGCCGGCCTGGCGTAGCCTCTCCAATGCCTTCATACGTTGCATCGGTGGCGCGGTTCCCGGCTCCAGATCACGCGCAACCTCCCGGCTTAGGGTTACGATGCTGAAGCAGACCCGGCAGCCTTCGTTCTGCGCCGCCTCGGACAGAATGTCAATGTCACGCACGATCATCGGCCCCTTGGTGATGATGACAAACGGTGTGTGATAGTCAACCAGCGCCCGGAGAATGGCGCGAGTGATCCTGTATTTGCCCTCGATTGGCTGGTATGGGTCGGTGGCGGTGCCGACGACAACCAGCTCCCGCTTCCAACCCGGCTGGCGCAACTCCTGCCGGATAACCTGGCCGGCGTTGATCTTGGCGAAGACCAGGCCGGAAAAGTCCTCGCTCGGATTCAGGTCAAGAAACCCGTGGTAGCGTCGGGCAAAGCAATAATGACAACCGTGGGCGCAACCCCGGTAGGGATTGGCCGACCATTTGAAGCCCATGCCGGCGACCCGGTTTAGCACGCTCTTGCACTCGATCTCCTCAACTTTGGGGATTGTCATCCTCTCCTCCTCCACCTCGCAATAGCGACTATAATAGAACATATTTTCTTTTATTGCAAGGGTTTTTCCGGGGCTTGGAGATTGGTTGTTTCGGCCTATCGGGGACGTTGCTTACCAAGTGCCGAACTGCGCTGAGGAGATCAAGCGCGTATGTGGGATGCCGGCATGACCCTAAATCAGGTGCTGGGTGAGGTCAGTCCTGCCTATCTGACGCGCCAGCCACGTGCGATAAACGCTAGCCCATTCGCCAAAATCCAGCACCCAGCCATCGTCTTCTGGCTCTTCACCGCTAACGTAAGCCGCGTAAAAGGTTTCTGAACGTACACCGTACTTGTGCTCAAAGGCTAGCAAGTCCTCTTCAAGAGCATGAATATCAGCGAGAATATCTTGCAGGTTCACATCGCACCTCTGCCTTAGATAATACCATCGCTGCCAACAATCCCATTCGCTATTGAGGTGGTTTAGTGCGTCTTTGGCCTGCCGGCTAGCCTCCGTGACACGCCGCTATAGGTTGGGGGCCGCCGGGCGCGTGGCTTTCAGTACCACTCTGATCGCGATTTCTTTGGTAAACTATCACCTACTTTTCTTGAGGAGGGAGATTCAACCAGTGAGAGCCGGATTTTTCATGATGCCCCTGAGCCTGCCGGACCGCGACATTACCGAGACTTACGACGAGCATATCGAATTCATTCAACTTGCCGACCGGCTGGGCTACGACGAGATCTGGATCGGCGAGCACTACACCTGCAAATGGGAGAACGTGCCGGCGCCCGATCTGCTGATCGCTAAAGCGATTCCGCTGACCAAAAGGATCAGGCTTGGCACCGGTGTCAGCATCCTTCCCTTTCACAATCCGTTCGAGCTCGCCCATCGCATCGCTTGCCTAGATCACCTGGCCCACGGCCGGCTGAACTTTGGTGTCGGCTCGGGTGGGTACGTTCCCGACTACGCTGTCTTTGATGCCGAAGACGGCAAGGTCCGGTTGGCCAAGACACGTGAGGCCCTCGACATCATCCTGAAGATCTGGCAGGGCGATCCATTTGAGTACCAGGGACAACACTTCCAGTTCCGCAGTCCGGCGCCGAACCAGAGTTGCGGCAGCGCGATGTACCTGCGTCCCTACCAGAAACCGCACCCGCCAATCGGCGTGGCCGGCGCCAGCAAGAACTCGGCGACCCTCTCCCTGGCCGGCGCCAACGGCTGGATCCCCCTAAGCGGCACTTTTGGTTCCCCCGAAGTGTTCCGTACACACTGGCAGACGGTGTCAGAGGCGGCCGAAAAGGCGAACCGCCAAGCCAGCCGGCGGCAGTGGCGCATCTCAAGGGAGATCTACGTTGCCGACAGCGCCGAGCAAGCCTTTGATGAGGCGATGCAATGGGGGCCGGGGCGCTCGTTGGACGAATTCTTCATTCCGATGTGGCGCAGTCAAAACATCTTGTCGCAGTTTAAGGACGATCCGAATGTGCCGGACGACAAAGTAGATGGCCGCTATATACTCGAACAGAGTGGCATCGTGGGCAGCCCGGATGACTGTGTTGAGAAGCTGCGCGACCTCTACCAGCAAGTGGGTGGCTTCGGCACAGTCATTATGACAACGCACGACCTCACGCCGCACCCGGAGAAGTGGGATCGGTCGGTAACGCTGTTTGCCGAAAAGGTCCTGCCCAGGTTGGCTGACCTCGTTCCAGCCAACTAAAACGACTATGGATGTGCAGCATTCAGCTATCAGGTTAAAGTCGGTGAAGGTCGGCCTAGGCTGGCGACACGGTCAGGAGATGCCGGGCGGGAGTTAGCACTGCCATCCGCGAAAACCGCGGTAGTTGAGCGCGTCTTCGGCCCGCCGGCCGGGTCCCAAATCCGGGTCTTTATTTACCGGATTCAGCTCTGCTTCTCTGATTTAGGCTCGTCTGCTAATTTCTTTACGAGTTGCTCAACTTCCCGAATGAGCGCAGGCAGGTTCGGTTGGTTGAAGCTCATTCTTGGGGCGGGAATGCGGTTGTGCTTGATGTTTGGTGGAACGTGCTTGTGGTGCGGATGAGTGTTTTGTAAATTGGGGTGGCTTGGGTGAGGTTGCGAATCATACCAGTACATCTTTTCCTCACTCTGCCACACCTCATATCCGTACTCATCAATAACAGCAGGTAAACGGTCGAACACGATACGTTGACGAGCAACTAAACGCAGGCCCTTTTCAAAATACAGTTCGCCTACAACGCGCGCCAACGTTGTACCCCGTCGAATAAAGCGTAAGGTCGAGCGCCTGATAGCCGGAAAGTTTTCAGCGAGTGTGTAGATAAATAGCTCGTAGTCATCGGGTGTGCGGAGGGCATTGGTCAAGTTACAACCCGAATTAGGCCAATGAGACTAGACTTGTTCTGCTGAATTTGCTGAACTTGGTCACGGTAAGCTGCTTGACGCGCCAGCCACGTTCGATAGACGCTGGCCCACTCAGCGAAATCCAACACCCAACTATCGTCCTCCGGCTCTTCGCCGCTAACGTAGGCGGCGTAAAAGGTTTCCGAACGTACACCGTACTTGCGCTCAAAGGCTAGCAAGTCCTCTTCAAGGGCATGAACATCAGCGAGAATATCTTGCAGGTTCACAGCACACCTCTGGATTTAGATAATACCACCTATGCTAACAAGCTCATTCGCCACTCAGGAGGTCGAGCGCGTATTCGGCCTGCCGGACTAAGCAACAGCCAGCTAACTCGCAATGTGGTACAATTGTTCTAATACCATGCCACCAGACCGGAACCGGTATTCCCATGTCGGAGGAGGTTGTCATGCCGTTGATTAACCTGGATGAACTATTTGCAGAACGACATGCGGTCAAATATTTCGAGATCGTAGGCCAAGTCGTCGAACAAGGTTTGTCGAGTCTCGCCACCCTTCGCGGCATTGCACGGGCGGAGGCCGACGCTAAGTGGAACGAGTACATGGAAATTAACTCGAAGGCATATCGAAATCGCAGCCAAGCGAATCTGAATTATCGTGATCCCCTTTGCCGCCTAGCATATCTTTATATGTACGCGCCCGCGCACGCGAACCTAATCCAGCTTGCCTTTGAGCAAAACCCTCAATTGAGAAATCTTGTGGAGAGCAAGATGTCGGCTAACGGCACGGTCACGGTTTGTGTGTTTGGCGGTGGCCCTGGGCCAGAGTTGCTTGGTTTGGCCAAGTGGGTGGAGCACGGGAATTTCCCGAATCAGGTGTGCTTCGATTTCTTGCTTCTCGACCAAGTCACTGAATGGCTAGACACGTGGCAGGCCCTCCAACGGCACCTTGAGTCCAGATTCGCTCAGTTTTTTACCAGCAACCGAAGTCTATGGCCCCTGATATATTCAAAAGGATTTTGTGACATAGATGTCACCGACCTGTCGAGATTTGGCAACCTCGGGACCGTGTTTGGACAGGACTTGTACATCTTCTCCTATGTGTTGTCTGAGCTATTTGATTAAGGAGGTCCTCGAGCCGTTCCAAAAATTCACTAAGCTCATAGTATCCCACGCACCATCGGGATCCTGCTTCCTGTTTATCGACCGTAACGAGCCGTGGCTGCAGAGTCGGGTGATTGAACTCGCCGGTGCAACTGGTCTAACCACGGGTAGTCCGGTGCCGACCAATCGCAATATGGATACTGACGAGGAAAAGACCGACTCGGGTAGGATCTACGAGGTAGCAAAAAGGATGCCCGTGCATAGGTGGAACGCTTTTTGGGTCGTGGGAACCAAGAACTGAAGAATTGGCATGATTGTCTCAGCTAGCTACAAAACCGACATACCTGCTTTCTACGGCGAATGGTTCATCAACCGGCTCGACGCCGGATACTGTTTGATGGTCAATCCTTATGGTCGTCAGGTGTACCGCATCCGCTTGGAACGAGAGCATGTGGACGGCTTTGTGTTTTGGACCAAGAATCTGGGGCCATTCTTTGACAGGTTGGCTATAGTTCAGGAGCGAGGCTATCCGTTTCTTGTTCAATACACGATCAATGGCTATCCCAGGACGTTGGAGTTCTCCGTCGTCAACCCGGAGCGCTCCATCGAACACATGAAATCGGTATCTGAGGCGTATGGTCCGGAAGTGGCAGTTTGGCGCTACGACACCATCATATTCAGCTCGGTGACGCCACCCGATTTTCATCGAAGTAATTTTGAGAGACTCAGCCGGGCACTGGAAGGAACGACCAACGAAGTTGTCGTATCATTCGCCCAAATTTATCAGAAAACGTTACGAAATATGAACTGGGCTGCCAAAAAGTTCGGATTCACCTGGGAAGATCCGGCTGACGAGGTGAAGTTAAGTCTGCTCAACGATCTCGCTGAGATAGCCAAAAGTCACAAGATGCAGTTGACAATGTGCTCGCAGCCGCAGTACTCAGTTTCTGGCGTGATAAACGCCAGGTGTGTAGACGTGGATCGGCTGTCGAAGGTTGCCGACTGTCCGATCGGCGCTGGGCTGAAAGGAAACCGCCCTGGTTGTGGGTGCTACGCGTCCAAAGATATAGGGGAATACGACACTTGCCCACACGGGTGCGTGTACTGTTACGCAGTGCTTAACCGAGAGCTAGCCCAATCAAGATTCCGCGAGCACGACCCAGAAGGTGAATTCCTTTTCGAGCCTAAGGGATACATGGGGGATGCCGAAGATGTGCGAGACTCTGACAAGCAGGTTGGTGTGCAGATAAGGTTGATCTGAGCTCACACTCATACGCCACCAACCCCATTCAGCCCGTTTCCACTGGTACGGGCGTGAACCCGGTGCTTTCCAGGGACTTGGACGCAAACAGCAAGCAGGCTTGAATGTCCTCTCGCGTAAGCCCTTCATATTCCTTCGAGATTTCTTCGATTGTTGCTCCATGCGCCAGTAGTCCCAAGACGTACTCGACAGTCAGCCTGGTTCCCTTGATGACCGGCTTACCCACCATCACTTTAGGGTTAACGGCTATTCTTTCGAGCAACTTTTTCTCATCCATAGATTTCTGCATCAACCTCTCTGCAAATGCTGACTGAAGGTATCAATCAGTCCTCACTTCACCGGCTAGCCGGTCATCTTCCCCTGCTAATGATTCTACGCCGGCGACAGCTTCAACAGGTGTCGGGCGTGGGTCAGAACCGTCATCCGCGAGAACAACATCGGGTGGTACTCGCCCTTCAACCACAACGGCCCCTGGTCGAAATAATGCCGGCTGAACGGGTGGCCGGACTGGCCGGTCTGGATGATTGACTTGCTCAGGTCAAAGTTCGATAGGTCAATGATCTGCCGGTAGGACACCGTCCAGAGGTCGGCGGCAAAGTCATTGGTGAAGTCTGGCGCCGCCTGCGCTACCGTGTCCACATCGCCGCCGAGCGGAAACGGCCCGCGGTTGAAGATCCGATTAAGCGGAAATACTTCGCCAAGCGCGTGCTTGAAGGTCAGGCGATGCAGCCGGCCCCAACTCCACTGCTTGCTGTCTGCGCCGAGCCGGCTGCGCAGATAGCTGTCGCTGCGCGAGAGCGCCCGGACTATGGCCGTTCGCCAGGAGTCGTTCCCTTCGCCAAGCCACTCGCTGGCCGGCCGGCCGAGAATCCGCAACAGCGAGCCGGTCAGCCGGCTCAGAACCATGGACGCCGGCGCCAACTGGTGGATGCGAGCGCCCAGATAATACTTGGCGTCAATTCCTAGCTTAGGTTCGTATAGCTCGCGGACTAGCTCAGGCCGGAGCGCGCCATAGGCCGCCGCGCCGGCGCTGTCGGATCTCACCTGAAAATCCCATGTCCTCAGCAAGTCCAAAGTTGGACTGTTGACGGGACGTTCCCCTAGCAAATCTTCGATCAGTTTGACCAGTTCCCGACCAGGCAACGACAAGAGGTCAAGCTGGAGCTTGGCGGCGCTGTCCACATCTACACGTTTAGCGTCCGCCAGCGCCTCGGTCAGCCGGCCGGCCCGATAACCGTCAACCCACTCGTGGCTGAGCAGGTATGGATAGTCGTCGTCAACGATCTTGTTGTTGGCGCTGACGATGATGCCATCCGGCGGGTTGAAGCTATTCGGCATCTCGTCAAACGGGATGAAGCCGGCCCAATCGTAGCTTGGGTCCCAGCCCGGCGCCGGCAGCATGCCGTTGCCCTTGCCCCGGACCGGAACCTTGCCGGCCAACTGGTAGCCGATGTTGCCCTCGACATCGGCGTACACGAAGTTGAGGCACGGCGCCTCCCATTTGGTCAGCGCCGACCGGAACTGGTCCCAACTCTGGGCTTTGTTCAAGGCCAGAACGCCTTCAAATGAGTTGGTGGTCTGGATGCTGGTCGAGGATAAGACCAGCGGCGGGTTGTCAATTCCAAACGCCGGTCCGACTACCGGCCCATGATGGGTGACCAGGACTTCTTCAATCCGCGGCGCCGGCTGGCCTTTAATCCTTATCTCTTCGCGGACGACGGTTCCTTCGCGCCATTCCTTGCCGCGCTGATACTGGTTGGGATTATCCGGCGACAGCCGCTCGGCGTATAAGTCCTGCACGTCAACCATCGAAGCGGTGATTCCCCAGCTGATGCGGTCGTTGTGGCCGATCATCACGCCCGGCATCCCCGGTAGCGAAACGCCGGCTACTCGGAGGCCGGGCGCTTCCAGGTGGACCTCGTACCAGACGGACGGCATCTGCGGTCCCAGGTGAGGATCGCTGGCCAGTATTGGCCGCCCGGAGACGGTACGCGAGCCGGCGACCGCCCAGGCGTTGGAGGCGGCGCCGGCGCTGAATGGCAGCAGCTCGGCTAGCGTCCGTTCGAGGTCACCGATTGGCTCGCCGGCGAACGCTCCCGCCGGCGTCGTCAACGGCTGGCCGGCTGGGTATAGCGGCTCGATGTCGGCTAGCTGCCTGAGGCTGAGCCGGCTGGCCAGCCGGTAGCGCATTAGCTCGCTGTCCCAGTTGGACGAAAGCCGCCAGGCCATCAGCCGGCCCCAGCTCAACGTATCCACCAGCGACCACGGTTCGGGAGTGTGTCTCAATAAGAGAAACTCCGGCGGTAACAGCCTCATCTGCTGGATGGCTACGTTCACCCCCCGGCAATAGGCCCTCAGCGCGGCCAGCGGCGGGCCATCCGTCAGCCTTTCAACCTCAGCCATTGCCGACCGATGAAAGCCGAGACGCCGGAGCAACCGGTCGGCCGCCAACGTGCGTTTACCAAATAGCTCTGACAACCGGCCGGTCGCCGCCCGTCGTTGAAGCTCCATCTGCCAGAGCCGGTCCTGGGCGTGGACAAAGCCCTGGGCGAAAAAGGCGTCCTCTTCCCAACCAGCGTAGATGTGCGGCACGCCCCAATCGTCGCGAAAAATCTCAACTTGTCCGAGCAGTCCAGGCAGCTTCAAGTCGCCGGATAGCTGTGGCAACGACCGTCGCGCCAGCCAGCCGGCCATCGTTGACAGCGCAGCGACCGCAACCAGCGGTAGTGTTAGTTGTCTAAAGCGCACGAAAATCCTCACTAATTTGCTATAGGTACTATTTGACTACGCCGAGGAATCGAAAGCAATCCGGCAAGCCAGCCGGTGACGTTTTATCTTGGGGACAAGATTAACCGCAAATAATGTGCGGCGATAGGGCATCAGTGCCAGCATTTCCTGGTTCAGGCGGTGGAGACTATGGAGACGACGGCGCAGCTAGCTACTGACAACCGAAGGCAAACTTTTTTTCAAGGGCAGTCCGCTCTGTCCGGCGCCCAGCGCTTGACCAAGCGATTGATTGACCTGATGATCGGCGGGCCGGCATTGGTGGTTCTCTCACCGTTTATGCTGCTGATTGCCACGTTGGTCCGGCTCGATTCGCCGGGGCCGAGCGTGTTCCGCCAGACGCGGGTTGGCGAGGGCGGCCGGCCATTTGCAATGTACAAGTTCCGCAGTATGCGCTGGTCAGCCGGCCAGCCAGCAACAGCGTTGACCGATGGTCACAAGCGGCAGGACGATCCCCGCGTCACCAGCGTCGGGCGCCTGTTGCGCCGGTTTGGCCTTGACGAACTACCGCAGTTGTGGAATGTCGTCAGAGGTGATATGAGCCTGGTTGGCCCGAGGCCGGAGTTGCCGAACATTGTCGCCGGCTATGCTGATTGGCAGTATGGGCGGCTGGCGGCGCCGCAAGGGATCACTGGTTGGTGGCAGGTCAACCGTGACGCCGATGTGCCGATGAGCCAGGCGACCGAGCTAGACCTCTACTACCTCCGCCACTGGTCGCTGTGGCTCGACCTGCAGATAATGGCGATGACGCTGCCGGCCATCCTTCGCGGGCGTGGCGCGTTCTAGCCGACTAGGAGAATACCTTAAAACCGCTGAGTCGCAGAGACGCAGAGGAAATTATGTTCGATATATTTCTGACTCTGCGTCCTCTGCGCGCTCTGCGGTGAATTCGGATGGTATAATATACGAGGTGCTTGGAGGGATCGCATAGTTGGTCTAGTGCGGCCGCCTGCTAAGCGGTTAGGGGGCCTTAAAGCTCCCTCACGGGTTCGAATCCCGTTCCCTCCGCCAACGGGCCTGCCTGTCTCTAGCGAGTAGTTTCCCCTTGCTCTTTGGAATGACGTACTTCCTTCTCCCGCTGGGAGAAGGCTAGGATGAGGGCAGCCCCAACAGCCGGCGGGCGGTCTGCGTCTCGCCGAGAACATCGTCGTAGCCGAACGACCGGCAGCAGGCGCTAGCCACCTGTGCCCGGACTTCCTCGTCCGGCGGTGCCTTGCCTAGCAGCTTTTCCAGCGAGGTGACGCCGCGACCCTGGATGCCGCATGGGACGATCAGGTCAAAACGGGCCAGATCCGGTCGGACGTTCAAGGCGAAGCCGTGGCTGCTGATCCAATGGCTGACCTTGATGCCGATAGCGGCGATCTTCTCCTCGCCGACCCAGACGCCGGTCAGGCGCGAAGCGCGCCTTCCCTCAATACCGTAAAAAGCTAGTGTCGTGATTATGGCGTCCTCGATCTGACGTAGGAAGAGATGCAGGTCGCGCTTGCGCCGGTTCAGGTCGATGATCGGGTAGCCGACTAGTTGGCCGGGGCCATGGTAGGTCGCATCACCGCCTCGGTCGGTCCAATAGACCTCGACGCCGAGCCGGCCCAGGGTCTCCTCGTCGGCGATCAGGTTCTCCTGATGGCCACTGCGCCCAAAGGTAATCACGTCCGGATGTTCCAGGAGGACCAGCGTATCGGGGATTACATTCCGCCGACGGGCTTCAACCAGCTTCCGCTGGTAATCCAGCGCTCGTTGGTAGTCAGCCAAGCCGAGTTCGAGAACGGACAAC
>JBCLEL010000016.1:0-15435 GCA_038913435.1 Chloroflexota bacterium | reverse complement strand
TCCTTCACTGGTGAAGGATCAAAGGCCAAACAGCTAGGGGTGTAGGGGCGTATGGCCATACGCCCCTACTTGAAACGGTATTCCCAAAAATGTCGTCGGATTACGCACTAAGGCTTGTTCTCGATCATTGTTAAGATCAGGTCAGCGCCAATAGTGGTTGGGCAGATGGTTTCGATGCCTAGTGTATGGTAGGCGTCCTCGCGGAGGGGATCCTTCATCTGGCTGATCACCAACGGGATTCCAAACACCTGTTTGGCGATTTGACTAGCCATCACATTGGTATTGTCGCCGCCGGGGCGGTCGTCGCCGCTTAATGCTAAAAAGGCGTCGGTCTCGGTCAAGCCGGCTCGTCGGAGGAAATCCACATCAATGCCGACTCCCGCCAGCTTTTCCCCTTTGAACGTGGCCGGCAGCCGCTCAAATTTCTCAGAGTCGGTGTCCAACACCGTCACCCGATGCCCCTCAGCGTCCAACATCTGAGCGAGCAGCGATCCCAGACGACCGCAGCCGAAAATCGTAACGTTCATTCTTCTTGAAAACCTTCATCACCCGGGCAAGGCCGGTTCTTCCACCACCGATAGCACCCCATCGCTGATGCTGAAAGTTGCATCGGCAATATCAACGATGGTGGCGTCGTGAGTGGCTATTATGATGGTAACACCCACTTCGCTGACAATGTAACGAAATAGCCTCAAAATGTGCAAGCCGGTGACGCTATCAAGCTCGCCGGTCGGCTCATCAGCCAGGATCACCTCCGGCCGGTTGGCTAACGCGCGGGCGATGGCTACGCGCTGCTGCTCGCCGCCAGATAGCTCGAAAGGCCGATGGTGTAACCTTTTCTGCAGTCCTACCAAGGTGAGAAGCTGGGCTGCCCGCTGATGTCGCTCGCGTCGGCCCATGCCAGCTATGTGCATCGGCAGTTCAACGTTCTCCAACGCCGATAACACCGGCAACAGGGCAAACGACTGGAAAACGAAGCCAACCTTATGCCGGCGGATCAGGGTAAGCTCGCGGTCACTCTTGCTACCCAGCTCTTCTCCATCGAACCAAACCTCGCCGCTGGTCGGACGGTCCAGGCCGCCCATTATATTTAGCAGCGTCGTCTTGCCGGAGCCAGAACGGCCCATCAGCCCTACAAACTGTCCCCTATGGACTTCGAGGTTGATCCCACGCAGGGCGTGAACCTGGCCGGCGGCCAGATCGTAAGTGCGCTTTACATCAATTGCCCGCGCAACGACTGAACGGTCGGTCACTGGTTGGCCCTGCCCTCGGTGGCCCCGTTTTCGGCCGGCTTAATCACGATCTCCTGGCCGCGCACTTCAAGCTGGACTCGATCCTTGATGCCCAACTCCTCCATAAACTCACGGGGTAGCTGCAACCGACCAGCCGAGTCAAGTACGACGTACTCGTCGTGGGTCTCGCCTGTAACGATGGCGCCGGCGGCATAATCCCGGCTGTCAACCGAAACACGCCGCACCATTTCCGAACTGGTCTTGCCGTCGCGGATGGCAACCACCCGATCAACCTGGAACATCACCTTGGGGTCGTGGGTCACGATGATAACAGTAGTGCCATAGTCGTCCCGCAGCTGGCGGAGTATCTGGAAGATGCGGGCGGCAGTGGCGTTGTCCACCGAGCCGGTTGGCTCGTCGGCCAATAGTAGTGGCGGTCGGTTGGCCAGCCCGATGGCAATGGCCACCCGCTGCTGCTCGCCACCCGACAACTGGCTTAACTTGTGCTTCATTCGGTCAGCTAGGCCAACCGCTTCCATAAGTTCGTGCGCCCAAGCGCGCTCCTTTCTGCCATATCTACCGGCTATGATCATCGGCAACTCTACATTTTCGATTGCCGTTAAATATGGAATCAGATTGCGGGCCGTCTGCTGCCAGACAAAGCCAACCATCTCGCGCTTGTATTTGACCAACTGGGACTCACTCAGCTTGAGCAGGTCGCGGCCGCCGACGTTGACCCGGCCGGCCGAGGGCCGGTCCAAGCCGCCCAGGATGTTTAGCAGCGTCGTCTTACCCGAACCGCTATTGCCGATAATCGCCATCATTTCGCCGGGATTGATGCGTAGATCCAGTCCTTGTAAGGCCACCACCTCCAGGTCAGCCACTTTGTAAATCTTGACCAGGTTTTCGCACTCGATCAGGGGCTGGCGTCCGTCACCTTGTGGTTGGACGGCTGCTTGGGCGGATTCAACGGTTGCGACCGGCCCGCGCGCATAGATGCTAGACAGGTCCGGCCTACTCGCCGAAAAGCCGGCTACGCCGGCTTTTGAAGCTGGCTGATTGTCGTCGCCGCTAGTCGCGGAGTTTGAGAACGGCCATGAAAGCTTCTTGAGGTATTTCGACACTTCCAACTCTTTTCATCCTCTTTTTGCCTTCTGCCTGTTTTTCGAGCAGTTTACGCTTACGTGTTACGTCACCGCCGTAGCACTTGGCGAGCACATTCTTTCGCATCGCCGGAATAGTCTCGCGCGCGATAATCCGGCTACCGATTGCCGCCTGGAGCGTCAACTCAAACAACTGGCGGGGAATGAGGTGACGCAGCTTTTCTACTAGCTCCTTGCCTCTGGCGTACGCCTTTTCTCGATGAGTAATCATCGAGAGCGCGTCTACCGGCTGTGCGTGGACCAGGACTTCAAGTTTGACCAGATCGCCCGGACGGTATTCTTCAAAAGTATAATCCATCGAAGCGTAACCTTGAGTCCGGGACTTCAACTGATCGTAGAACTCACTGAGTATCTCGCTCAGAGGAACTGAATAAGTCAGCAGGACCCGGCGCTCGTCCAGGTACTCCATCTTGCGGAACTGGCCACGGCGTGAGGTTACCAGTTCCATAATAACTCCGATGTAATCGCTTGGTGAAACGACTGTGATCTCCATCCAGGGTTCGCTAATCGAGACTATATCGCCGGCTGGTGGCAAGATGGAGGGATTGTCAACGACGATCTCTTCACCCGTTTTCACCTGTACCCGGTACTCAACGCTTGGCGCGGTGATGAGCAGGTTCAGGCCATACTCCCGTTCAAGCCGCTCCTTCACGATCTCCATGTGCAGCAGGCCGAGGAACCCGCAGCGAAATCCAAATCCCAGGGCAATCGAAGACTCCGGCTCATAGTGAAGCGAGCCGTCGTTTAGCTTCAGCTTCTCTAGCGCCTCGCGGAGTAGCAGATAATCGCTGGCCTCGACCGGGTACAGACCGGCAAATACCATCGGCTTGACCGGCCGGTAGCCCGGCAACGACCCGTCAGCCGGCGCGGAGGCGTCGGTGATTGTATCGCCGACTTGGCTATCGGCCACGTTTTTCAAGCCAGTGGCTACGTAACCGACTTCGCCGGTAGCAAGGGCCTTGATCGGCGTCATCCCAGGCGTGAAACATCCGATTTCTAGCGTCTCGGTCGCCTTGCCGGTGGACATCATCATTATCTGGCTATCCTGGTGGATGCTGCCATCTACCACTCGCACGTAGGCCACGACACCCTTGTAGGAGTCGTAATGGGAGTCAAAAATCAAGGCTCGCAAGGGTCGTAGCTCCTGACCATGCGGAGGCGGGATCCGATGCACTATCGCCTCCAGCACGTCAAGGACGCCGGTGCCGTCTTTCGCCGAGATCGCCAGGACTTCCGATTGGGAGATGCCGATCACCTCTTCGATCTCTTTGGCGACTGTCGCCGGCTCGGCGTTTGGCAGGTCAATCTTGTTTATCACCGGGATGATCGCCAGGTCGTGCTCCATCGCCATATATAGGTTTGCCAGTGTCTGAGCCTGGATACCCTGGGTAGCGTCCACCACCAGCACTGCCCCTTCACAGGCGGCCAGGCTGCGGCTGACCTCATAGGCGAAGTCCACGTGTCCCGGCGTGTCAATCAGGTTGAGCTGATAGGTATGTCCATCTTTTGCTTGATATTTGAGGCGGACAGCCCGCGCCTTGATGGTGATGCCCTTCTCCCGCTCAAGATCCATCGAATCCAGCACCAGCTCAGTCATATCTCGCCGGCTGACGGTGCCGGTAAGCTCCAACAGGCGGTCACTGAGGGTGGTCTTGCCGTGGTCTATGTGGGCGATGATGCAGAAATTACGGACGTATTGCTGCCCGGTCTGGAGCGAAGGAATTTGACGTTCTGTTATGCTCATAGTGTTGACAGATGGAGTATAGATTGACAGAGAAGGTACGTCAAAACCATTTTAACCGCAGAGGCGCTGAGAGCGCAGAGACTTGGGAAATGTAGGGCGGGAGCTTGTCTCCCGCCGCGAGGAAGGCGACATACCGAGGGTGTTTAGATGAGTAGCAAACCTTACCAAATCAGTCCAGAGCTAGAGGCGATGATAAAGCAGGCCGGCGAGCGCGGCGGCGCGGAAGGCGCGCTTGAGTTGGCGCTGATCGCTAACCGGGCGGTCTCCGAGCTGCACAAGGTGGCCCGCAAGATAGCCGAACAGAAGAAGGGTACTTCGGAATGGGGACGTTGGGCCGGCCTGGCCAACGTCTCGCGTGACGCCGTGCTGCGGACGGCGACCTGCCGGCAGACCGCCGGCCAGTTGGCGCAGCAGCAACAAGCACAGAATGACGATGGTGGATAGAGCTAGTGTTCGGTAAGGTCTAGTTTCGGGGCAACACTCCGAAACTCCCGTACCGTCATAATTACATAGGCACCATGATCCGGTCCTTGAAAAAGCACATCCTTGTCCTGCACTTTTGAAGACCCGATGCGCGCAAGCAATTCAGGGTCCATGGCTACGAGGTCGTCGTCAATTTCATAGCCCATACTCATGACCTTCATTGCCTCTTTAGTAGTGGTTACAGGATACATTGATGGCTTTCCTTGTGAGGATTCTCCAATTACCTTGAGAGAGGTCTCATGTAGTCGGCGTGCAAATTCAAATAGCCCGTCAATGCAGCTTTCGACTGTTTCAAATCCGTACAACACGTCGTAAACAAACCTGAGTGATAAGGGGTATTCTCGTCCAAAAGTAGTGACTCGAACCGGTGAATCTTCGGACATTTCAACCCTGATTGCCTCTCCTCCATCTCGGACACATTCAAAGGCGGCAAGATCTAAAAGATGAGCCAGTATCATCTCCTCCTCGAGGAGAGCAAACCGCACGTCGAGAGGTATTGGCCATACTCCCGGAGGAGGGAACAGCCCGTCACTCCTGTTCATTAGGCCAAGGCTGGTCCCGAAAAACTGTGGAGATGTTTCTTTATGCCATTTCTGGATTTCAGTTTGCAGAATATTTCCGTGACCTCTGGTATAGGCCCACATCACTTCGTGGTCAGATAGCACGACTTCAGCCCAACCATCTCGCAACGCATTCAAGCCAACCTCACTGATGACTTCCCAATTCCGCTGTGCCTTGTGTTGAGACTCGACAACATGAAGGTGAGTGTCACCACCAAAAGATTGGGCGCTACCTTCTCGCAGGTATTTTAGGGTCGCCAAGGCCCTGCTTATTTGCCGCCCTCTTCGGCCTTGCATGAGGTGCTGGGGCTTAGGTAGCTTCTTTTTGGATTCAACAATCATGGGAGCTTCAGTATTAGTGACAACGACTAAATCGCCGATCTTTATCACATTTGTAATATCTGCAATCAGTACGGGGACACGGCGTTGTTCGAAGTGCCGTAATGCTGACTGTAAGACTAGATCGAATGCTTCGCGTTGCTCAAAAAGAGACTTGGGAACAACTGCATTTTTTGCCATCTGCCGAATCACATGAGGATGGAGTACACGCCATACAATGCTGTCAGCATATAGACGGAGCCGCCGAATGTGAAATTGCAGAGCGGTAGTATCAGACGCGTTCAGCATCGACTCTTCTGTCCTGCGAATCGTTTTGGCAATTGCTATTTGAACTGTAAGTAGCTTTTGTGACGAGTCCGCAGTAACACTCTGCTGAAGGAGCTTGTACCGCTCAGATTTAAGTTCGTTTCCAGCAATCACCTAAGCATATCTCCGGGAATAGCGGCATATCAATGGGGATTGTTCACCCGACACACGGCGAAGGCATGCTTGGCCTGCACTGGCGTTCAAGTCAAGCGTAGTCCCCGCGTTGCGGCCCCTCAACTACATTCGACAGCCTAGTAAACCATCGTCTAGCGAACACCGATTACATCGTAGCACTTGTTACCGCCATTGATTTGGTTCGTTCCAAATCACGGTATACGTCACTCCAATACTGTTCGCAGACTCAGATGAGCGTGCTAGAGCCGGGGCGCCCAGAGCCTTGTCCAGCCACAGTTCAGGACGCATCCTGGGTTGTTCATGCAATTTTCAGGGCCGGCCCACTATCGTTGTGTAGGAGGTGGGCTTCCGCCTCTGATCATTCGACCGTTGATCATCGCAGGTAAGACTGTATGGCCGCCAGCGCAACGACAGAACGCCTCAACACGATCCTCTCCCCCTACAAAGGCACTAAAGCCGAGCTGATTCCAATTTTGCAGCAAGTCCAGGAGGAGTTTGGCTATCTTCCTGAAGATGCGATGCTTGACATTGCCCGTTTTACCGGCGCTACGTCTAGCAAGGTGTATGGCGTCGCGTCGTTTTACGCGCAGTTCCGGCTGACGCCGATGGGCAGGAAACGAGTGATGGTCTGTCGTGGAACTGCCTGTCACGTTCGTGGGGTGCCACGGGTTTTGGCAGAGATCTCCAGAGAAAGTGTCGGCCGTGGAACGTGTTGCGGCGGTGAGCGCAAATTAAGCCAGGGATCGTAAATGAGCGACAAAGTGAGCCTGACGATCAACCATCTGAGGGTTTCAGCGCCATTGACTTTGCTTTCCGAGGATATGACACCGTCATCAGCGCATTTGGAGGCAAGCCGATGTTTAAGTCTATCTGTGTGTCTTGTGGGGAATGCGTAGTCAGATGTCAGTAGACGCCTTGTCACCTGAGAATGCCCAGCGGCCAACCTATGAGGTGAAGAGCGTCTGCCCCTATTGTGGTTGTGGTTGTGGAGTCTATCTGGGCGTTCGTGGCAACCGGATAGTCAGCGTGCGGGGAGACCCCGACAGTCGAGCCAGCAACGGTAACCTCTGCGTCAAAGGCCGGTTCGGCTACGAGTTCGTTAACCATCCTGACCGGCTGACCTCGCCGCTGATTAAAAAGAACGGCGAGTTTGTTGAAGCTAGCTGGGATGAGGCCCTAACACTGGTCGCGGAGAGGTTCTCGCAGTACAAAGGGGATAGGTTCGCCACCATCTCCTCCGCCAAGTGCACCAACGAGGACAACTACATTATCCAGAAGTTCACCAGGGCGGTGATGGGCACCAACAACCTAGACCATTGTGCCCGGCTCTGCCACGCGCCAAGCGTCGCCGGCCTCGCCCAGACCCTCGGCAGCGGCGCTATGACCAACACGATTGGCGAGATCGCCGATGCCGCCTGTATCCTGGCCGTTGGCACCAATACCACCGTCGCTCATCCGACCATCGGCCAGCGGATCACACGGGCAGTCCGCAAGGGCGCAAAGCTGATTGTCATCAATCCGAAAAAGATTGATCTGTGCCATTTCGCTCACATCTTCCTGCAAAATCGCCCTGGTAGCGATGTGGCGCTGCTAATGGGCATGATGCGCGTGATCGTAGATGAGGGGCTGCTTGATAGGGATTTCGTCGAGGCCCGTTGCGAGAACTTTGAGGCTTTCACAAAATCGCTTGACAGCTTCGATTTAGACTTCGTAGAGCAGCGGACGGGTGTGCCTCGACAACAGATAGTTGAAGCGGCCCGCTGCTACGCAACGCTTGAGCCGGCGACTATCCTCTACGCTATGGGAATCACCCAGCACACTAAGGGCACTGACAATGTGCTGGCAATCAGCAATCTGGCGCTGCTGACTGGCAACATCGGCAAGCCCTCCAGTGGCGTCAATCCCTTGCGGGGCCAGAACAACGTACAGGGCGCCTGTGACATGGGCGCCTTGCCCAACGTCTATCCTGGCTATCAGCGAGTTGACGATCCCGAGGTGAGGAAGAAGTTTGAAGCGGCGTGGGGTTGCGATTTGCCTGATTCGTCCGGGTTGACCCACGTCGAGATATTCGATGCCGTACACGAGAGAAAGATCAAGGCGCTCTATCTAGTCGGTGAAAACCCGATCCTGAGCGAGGCAAACGCCGGTCATGTCGAGGAAGCCATCAAACGCCTAGAGTTTTTCGTCGTCCAGGACATTTTCCTCTCGGAGACCGCCAAGCTGGCCGATGTAGTCCTGCCCGCTACTACCTTCGCCGAGAAAGACGGGACTTTCACCAACACCGAACGCCGGGTCCAGCGCATACACCGAGCGATTGAGCCGGTTGGCGACGCGCGTCCCGACTGGTGGATCACCTGCCAGATAGCCAAGCGGCTGGATGGCAAGGGCTTCGACTTCGCCAATCCCACCGAGATTATGCGCGAGATCGCGTCGCTGACGCCCAGCTACCAGGGCATATCGCACGAACGGCTAGAGAACGGTGGCCTCCAATGGCCTTGTCCGTCGCCGGACCATCCTGGTGTGCCAATACTCCACCGCGAACGGTTCGCCACCATGAACGGCAAAGCCAAGTTCATGCCCCTGGCCGACCGATTGTCGGCCGAGGTCCCCGACGAGAGGTATCCCTACCTGCTCACCACTGACCGCGACCTCTCCCAGTACAACACCGGCACCATGTCGCGGAGGGTAGCCAGACTCGTCGCACTAGATGGCAACGAGTCCCTGGACATCAATCCGGACGACGCCTGTAAGCTCGGAATCGCCGACGGTGAGACGGTGCAGGTGTCTTCGCGTCGGGGAAAGGTTACAGTCAAAGCGAATGTAACCGATGTCTGTCCGCCGGGCGTGGTTTCCTTGACCTTCCACTTTGCGGAAACGCCGACCAACGTCCTCACCAACTCCGCGCTTGACCCGGTAGCGAAGACCCCGGAGACCAAGGTTGCCGCCGTGCGGATAACCAGGATCAATCAGTAGGGGCAGACCCCTGTGTCTGCCCCCTGATGCGCCAGGCCATTGGGCAACCACAGGGGTAGGGGCAACCCCCTGTGGTTGCCCCTACGAATACTGGGGCGGCAACCCCCGATTGTTGTTAGAGCCCTCCCCGGCTGAATAACTTCCACGATCACAAAGAGGAATGTTAGAATCGGCTGAACGGGTCTCCGTCAATTTCCATTTTTGGCCCGTTGGCCGCTGTCGTTTCGTCAGTTGAGGGAGGATGGTGGAAGACAACCCCGAACATTTGGCAAAGCTGCTAGAAGACCTACCGCGTCATCGCTCTTCTTTACTGCCGGCGCTGGAACGAGCGCAGACGCGACTGCGCTATCTGCCCGCTTGGGCGTTGGAGGCGGTGTCGGAACATACCCGAACGCCAAAGAGCGAGGTGTACGGGGTCGCTAGCCATTATCCGGAGTTCCGGCTGAAAGAGCCAGGCCGGCGGATTGTGCGGGTCTGCTCCGGCATGGGTTGTGTTGCGAAAGGTGCTCCGGGCCTGCTGGCCGACCTGGAGAGCAGGTGCGGAGTCAAGGCCGGCCAGACCACACCGGATAGCGGGATCACGTTGGAAGAGGCGACCTGCCTCTTCAACTGCCCGCACGGCCCTTCGGTTGAGATAGACCATCAGACCTATGGTCACGCCAGCTTGGATATGGTCAGCCGTAGGCTGGCCCAAGTTGGCTATGATCACCATCATACCCCGGCCGGCAACGGTCACCATCCTCTGAGGCCCACGCTCACCGGCCAGCCATCGGAGCGCCTAACTCAGCTTATCAACGAGGCTATCCGGAAGCGCACGGGCGAGGGAACTCGCCTGCTGGTTGGCGCCGGTAGCTGCGCCAACTCGGTCGGCGCCGGTGAAGTCACCACCGCATTGCGCAATTGGGCGGAAAGCGCCGCACTTTTTTTCAGCGTGATCGAAGCCGGCTGCAACGGGATGTGCTACGGCGCAACGCTGGTGACGGTCGAACGGCCGGACCGGCCGGCGGTTACCGCCGTTGGCGTGAACGCGGAAAACGCCGTCCAGCGGATACAGGCGATTTTCGCCGATGATCTGGCGGCCGCCGGCGAGCTATTCAGGTGGGCAGGTGAGTCTTACAATGGTGTCGTAAGCTACAAGGAGACTCCCTTTTTCGCCAAGCAGCGACGGGTCCTTTTGGCAAACTGTGGGATCGTTGATCCAACCGACATAGACGACTACCTTTTACGCGGCGGCTACGCCGGCCTGGTCCACGCAGTTGGCGAGCTATCGCCGCAGCAGGTGATTGACGAGGTGATGCGCGCCGAGCTATTGGGCGGATACGCCGGCCTGGTCCGCGCAATTGACGAACTCTCGCCGGGGCAGGTGAGCGATGAAGTGAAGCGGGCAGGGTTGATGGGTCGCGGCGGCGCCTATTTTCCCACCGCCCTCAAGTGGGAGGCGGCAAGAAAGGCAGCCGGCCAGCCAAAGTATCTGGTGGTCAACGCTGAGGAAGGCGAGCCGGGCATCTACAAAGACCGGCATCTGATGGAAGGCGATCCGCACCGGTTGATCGAAGGCATGGCAATCGCCGCCTACGCCATCGGCGCTGGCGAGGTAATTTTTTACATAAATGGCGAGGCGCGCCTGGCCCAACAGAGAGTCGCGGCGGCCTTGCGGCAGGCGGAAGCGTGCGGTTTGATTGGCGAGGACGTGCTAGGCTCCGGCGTCAGCATAAGCGTAGAAGTTCGCCACGGCGCAGGTGGGTACATACTCGGCGAAGAGACGGCGCTACTTGAGAGTATCGAGGGCTACCGGGCGATGCCCAGAGTTCGACCGCCCTTTCCAACCGAGGCCGGCCTGTGGGGCAAGCCGACCGTTATCAACAACGCTGAGACACTAGCGAACGTCGTCGGCATAACCAGGCATGGCGCTGATTGGTACAACGGCTTGGGCGTTGAGGGCGCGCGCGGGACCAAGCTGATTGGCCTTTCAGGCAACGTCGCCCGGCCCGGCTTGGTCGAGATCGAGCTTGGCACGAAGGTGGAAGTAGTCGTAAACGACATCGGTGGCGGTGTTTCCGACGGACGCGGGCTGAAGATGGTTCTCGCGGCCGGCCCCTCCGGATACGTGATGTCAGCCGACGCGCTCTCCTTGCCGATGGTTCCAAGGGGTGAGTACCTGGTCGGCTCCGGCGGCTTGGTCGTTCTGGATGATCGCCACGACACGCTAGACGTTGTCCGCCGGCTGACCAGGTTCAATATGCGTGAGTCTTGCGGCAAGTGCACCCCTTGCCGCGAAGGGACTGTGCGGCTGATCCACCTCCTTGATCGCTTGATAGACGGTGGGACGACGGACGATCTTGGTGAATTGCGAAAGCTGAACGAGATTGTGGCCGGCGCGTCTTTGTGCGGGCTGGGCCAGATGGCGCCAAACCCGATCAACAGCGCGCTGCGCTACTTTGGCGAGCGGGCTTTCGCCCGCCACAGCGCAGATGAGGCCAGCGGCTGAGGTGAGAACGATGGACGTAACAGTAACGATTGATGGCAAGCAGGCGCAGGTTCCGGCCGGCTCAACGGTGCTGGACGCGATCCGCCGGCTAGACATTCACTTACCCCAGCTTTGCAAGGACCCGGATCGGCCGCCGTTAGGCGCTTGCCGGACCTGTCTGGTCCAGATCGAGGGCGTGCGCGGCACGCCGGCCTCTTGCTCGACGCCGGCCCGGGATGGGATGGTCGTCCATACCGATAGCGAGGAAGTCGTCAGGATTCGACGCGGCGTGCTGGAGCTTACCCTCGGTATGCTCACCGCCGACGGCAACGGGAAAACCGGCTTTGGCGAGCTGACCGAGGCCGCTCGCCGGCACGGGTTAGAGACCTCATCCTACCAACCGCACCATCACTTCGAGACCGACGATAGCAAGTCGTTTTTTGTGCTCGACCGCAACAGTTGCATCATGTGTGGGCGGTGCACCGACGGTTGCGACCAGGTGCAGCACATTGGCGCTATCTCGTTGATGGGGAAAGGGCACGACTCTAAGGTCGGCGTTTTTGGCGATGGACTGATGTCCAGCTCGATCTGCACCTCCTGCGGCCAATGCGTCGCCACCTGTCCCACTCAGGCGCTGCGCGTCAAGGAGAAACAACTGCCGATTGTCAAGCAGGTGGATACTACTTGTCCTTACTGCGGCGTCGGCTGTGGGATTAATCTGAAGGTGCGCGACGACGGCAGGATCTCGGTAATGGCCGACGACGCGCCGAAGAACCTCTCAAGCCTGGGCATGCTCTGCGTCAAAGGTCGGTTCGGAACCGGCTACATCCACCACAACGAGCGGATCACCACCCCGCTAATCAAGCGCGACGGCCAGTGGCAGGAAGCCAGTTGGGATGAGGCGCTTGATTTAGTTGCGACGAAGTTTGCCGAGCGACGGGGACGCTTCGGCGCGCTAGCTTCGGCTAAGGGGACGAACGAAGAGGGCTACGTCATCCAGAAGTTCGTCCGAGCAGTGATGGGGACCAACAACATTGACCATTGCACCAGGCTATGCCACTCGCCATCGGTTGAGGCGATGCTGGCGCAGCTTGGCAGTGGCGCCACCAGCAACTCGTACATAGACTACGAAGAGGCCGGCTGTCTCATGGTGATCGGATCGGACACCACCTCGAACCATCCGGTTGTCGCGGCGCGGCTTCGCAAAGCGGTGGTCAAGAACGGCGCCAAGCTCATCGTCGTGAATCCCAGGCGGATTGACCTCTGCGACTACGCCGACATCTGGATACGCCAACTGCCCGGTACCGATGTCGCTCTGTTCAACGGTCTGGCGCATATCATTCTTAAAGAAGGGCTTTGGAACCCTGAGTTCGTCGAGAAGCGGACCGAAGGTTTCGATGAGTGGCGGAAGGTCGTCGAGAGCTACAGGCCGGAGCGAGTCAGCCAGATCACCGGCGTGCCGGTCGCAGACCTCGAACGGGCCGCCCGCATCTACGCCAAGCCGCCACACGGCGGTTCGTGCTTGATCTGGGGAATGGGCGTTACTCAACACATCAACGGCACCGCCAACGCCAACTCGATCCTCAATCTGGCGTTGTTGACCGGCCAGTTAGGCAAACCGGCCAGCGGCGTGTCGCCTTTGCGCGGGCAGAACAACGTGCAGGGTTGCGGCGACGCCGGTTGCATCCCAAACGCCTTCCCCGGCTATCAATCGGCCGATAGCCTCAGTGTGCAGATGAAGTTCGCCCAGGCGTGGGGCGCGCCGATGCCGGAGCGTAGTGGGTTGGTCGTTACCGAGATGGTGCAGGCGATTGACAATGGCGATATGACCGCCATGTACATCGTAGGCGAGAACCCGCTGCTGAGCGAGCCGGACCTGAACCACGCTAAGGAAGCGATTGATAAGCTAGAGTTCCTGGTGGTGCAAGACCTATTCATGAACGAGACGGCCGAGATCGCCGACGTGTTCCTGCCGGCCGCCAGCTTCGCTGAGAAGGATGGGACATTCACTAATAGCGAACGCCGGGTGCAACCGGTCCGGGCGGCAATCCCGCCGGTGGGTCAGTCGCGACCCGACTGGGAGATCACCCGTGAAATCGCCCGCCGGACATTGCAGAAGCTGGGACGAGAGCCGAAGGGCTTTGACTTCGCCGGCCCGTCGGAGATATTCGACGAGATGGCGTCGCTCTGGCCTAGCATAGCCGGCATCAACTACCAGCGGCTTGAGCGCGATGGTGGCATCCAGTATCCCTGCCCGACGCCAGATCATCCGGGGACGCGCTTCCTTTACGAAAAGGACTTCCCGCGCGGCAATGGCCGGTTCATCCTGGTTGAACAGGGTCCGCAGGCGGCGGAATTGCCCGACAAGCGCTTCTCGCTGATCCTGAACACTGGCCGCATCCTCTACCATTGGCACGGCGGGACGATCACTACCCACGTGGATGGCCTGGTGCAACTGGCGCCGGAGCTAGAGGTCTCGATGAACCCGGCCGATGCTGCCCGCTTTGAGATCAGCGATGGCGAGCGAGTGAGGGTGCGTTCGCGCCGGGGTGAACTGACAGCTGTCGCCCGTCTCACCGAGAAGATGCGTCAAGGCGAGGTGTTTGTCCCGTTCGTCAAGTTACAGGGGTCAGCCGCGAACTTTCTGACCAACAGCGCCTTCGACCCGGACTCGAAGATTCCGGAGTTCAAGGTCTGCGCGGTGCGGGTTGAAAAGCTGAGCGATGTAAGCGGTCGTGAGAAGATGCTGGCCCGGTCACGTCGTTCCAGCGAAGAGCCGGCGCCGGTTCATGGTCCTTAGAAGGTCGGATTTACTGGCGGCATCGAGGTGATTAAGGACACGCACCCCTAGCCGGCCTTGTCCCCCTCCTCCGGCTTATCCAGGAACTCGGCCAGCCGGCGCAAGCGCCGTTGGCGGCCCTCCTGGTCTTCCTCAGCGCTATCAGCCAGCTTCAACGACTGGGTGGCGCTGGCATTGCAGATCGTTAGCAGCGCGTCGAACGCCTTCAGCAGCAACTCTTTGCCGACCGGGATTCCGTCGCTATCCTTTAGGCTCCGGCGTATGTGATAGTCAATCGCCCAGCACTCCTCCTCGGTGACAACAATGGGCATCGTCGCTGGCGGGTTTGGTTTCCGCGACCGTTGTTCAAACTCGCGGATGACTGCGATCACCTTCAGGAGCAGTCCCTTGCCAATCGGACGCGATTCATCGGCCCAGGTGTGCCGGATCATGTCGTCCAATAACCAGGCTTCCAGGTGCGACAGATGGACGGTCGCCTCATTACTCATTGGAGTTATCCCTCTTCGAGCCGCCTACTCAATAACGCCGGCCGATCTGCTTCCGGATGTCGAATTTGGCGGTGTCGGCAATGGCCATCACCGCCATCACGCCGGCCTGCACCGGATCGCTCACGACCAAGTCAGCCGCCGCCGGCACGCTGCCAGCCATGTTTAATGATATGACAATGATCCCTTTTTCTCGAACATAGCGGACGGCTTTCGTGACCTCGCCGCCCATGATCGAGCCGGCCAGGACCAGTGCCCGCGCCCGCGATAGCCTGGCCACCGCCCTGACCGCCGCTGCTAGATCAGCCTCACCAACCAATGGGATCGTGTCAACTGAGATGCGCTCGCCGCGAATGTTGTGCCGGTCGGCCTCGCTGATCGCGCCCAGCGCCACCTGACCAACCTGCGCCCCGCCACCGATGACAATCAATCGTTTGCCATAAATCTTAGAAAATGGTTGCAGCCGGCCGAGCGACACCACTACCTCTAGCTTGCGTATGTCGTTGATAAGCGCCTCTTCGTCGGCTACATCCTGCAATTCAAGGTAGTTCACCGCGTAGCCTTCACGCCGCTCGACGATGTCAATGTGGATGATGTTGGCTCGGTGCTCAAAGATGACCTTTGTCAAGGCGTGGAGCGTGCCCGGCTTGTCAACGACCTCGATGGAAAGCGCCGTTGTCAGTGGAAACGGGGCGCTAGGTTTCATCGGTTGGATCCTCGCGAGCGAATAACTTCCGGCGCTAACATG
>JBCLEL010000015.1:0-15488 GCA_038913435.1 Chloroflexota bacterium | reverse complement strand
CTGCGGCGACCGAAGCCGGGTGAGGGCTATGGGAACAAGTGTCAGCCAGCCGATCTAGCGCGATCCAGCGCGGTGACCGCCGGCCCGGCGAAGACGCCTCCCAACAGCATTCCGCCAACCACATCGGTTGGCCAGTGGTGGCCGAAGTAGAACCGGCTGAAGACCATCAGCAGGCCAGCAGTCGTCACCAAAAGCAGTCCGACAACCCAGCGCCAGTTGGGCCGGCTGTACCGCCAGAGCGCCCAGCCGATCAGCAGACAAAAGAAGGTTGTACGGGCGGCATGGCCGCTAGGGTAGCTGTATGCCGTCCTTACGATCAACAGTGGAAAGTCGTACAGTAACCTTACCATCCCCTGCTCGACCGGCGGTTGAAAGACCACGACTTTGCTTAGAAACTCGATAGGAACGATAGCGCCGATCCATAGCACCGCCAACGAGCGGTGGCCCAAACCGGCCCGCCACAGCAGCCAGACCGCCAGAGCCAGCCAGCCGAGGGTGAACTCAGCCGCTACCAACGGTGTGAGCGCCGTCAACAAGTAGTCTAGCGCGAGGTTGGTCTGGCTTTGGACGGCAACCATCGTCGCCAGGTCAAGCGCCGCGAGTTGGCGCGCGCTGACGGCCAGCGCCAGGACTATGTAAGCCAGCAGGAGTGCGGCTGACGCGGCGATTGTCCGGCGGTTGATCGAAAGCCGGACTAAGTCCACCAGCCCGGCGGACTACTGACCCATATTTGCGTTTCCTGATCCTTAGGGGCGTTGGCGATTATTTCGGTGGCGTATTCCTCGGCGTCGTCCTCTGGCGCGTAGCCGAGCTCGTCTTGCGCGCTGCTGATGTCCCAATAGCGACGCCGGTTATTAGAGATAGTGTAGTAAACACCGAATCTGATGTCGGTCTCGACGGCGCGCCAGACGGCCTGGGCCATGTCAGGCGGGCTGAGCCAGGTAGCCAGGTTGCGCGGCACTTTCGGCCTGGGCAGGTATGAGCCGATACGCAGACAGATCACCGACAGGCCAAACGCATCGGAGTAGTAGCGGCCGAGGGTCTCGCCAAACGCCTTGCTCGCGCCGTAGTAGGTATCCGGCCGGACCGGCATCGCTGGCGTCACCGGCAACTCGCCGAATATCTCGTAGTAGCCGGCGACGTGGTTGGTGCTGGCGAAGACAATCTTATTGACGCCGGCCTGCCGGCACGCCTCGTAGCAGTTATAGCAACCGACTATGTTGTTGCGAAGCACCAAGTCCCACGAGGTGTCCATCTGCGCGTTCGCCGCCAGATGCAACACCGCGTCAACGCCCTCCACCGCCTTTCGCATCAGGTCCAGATCGGCGATGTCGCCAATGACAACCTGCTCGTCGCCCTCGGCTGGCAAAACCGTGTTGTGGTACATCAAGCGCAGCCGGTAGCGGTCGCGCAGCAGGACCCGCATGTCGCGCCCAATCATGCCGGCTGCACCGGTGATCAGCACCAGCTTCTTATTTGCATCGCTCATCAACGTCTCACCTCAGCGCCTTCCACCGGCCGACCCAGCGTCCACAACCGCCGTCTGCGCAGTTACCGCATCGTTGCGCACGAAGTACATAGCAGCCTCCGCCACCTCGTCTAAAGTAGCCACTCGTTTCAACAGCGACCCTTCCGTAATACGCTTAATCATCTCTTCGCCCCACTGCAGACCCCAGCGAGTGATTATCAAACCAGGCGCTACGCTGTTGACCTGCACCTCCGGGGCCATCGCAATCGCCAAGCATTTGGTCAACATCTCCTCCGCCGCCTTCGAGACGCAGTAGGCCATCGAGCTTCCACCGACCCGGAGTCCAGAGAGCGAAGTGATATTGATCACCTTGCCTGAGCCGCGCTGCTTCATAATCGGCGCCACCGTCTTAGCGCAGAGGAACGGCCCGCGCACATTGACCGCCATAATCCGGTCCCAGTCCTCCTCCTTCATCCCTTCCAGGTCTTCCATCCGGACAAAGACGGTCGCGCCGGCGTTGTTCACCAAAATGTCCACTCCGCCGAAAGCCCTGACCACCTCGTCCACCATCCGTTTGACATCACTTGAGGAGGACACGTCGGCCTTCACCGCGACGGCGTTGCCGCCGGCCTGCTTGATCTCGGCGACCGTCTCGTTAGCCTCCTTTTCCGAACGCGAGTAGTTGATCGCCAGCGATGCGCCGGCTGCCGCCAGCTTCAGGCTGATCGTCTTGCCGAGGCCGGTGCCTCCGCCGGTCACTATCGCTACCTTGCCCTTTGGGTCCACCTAACACCTCCCATGGACATCATCTTCGTTAGCCGAATAAGCGCCATCATCCGACAAATATAGCACAGGGCTTGTCCTACGATCAGCCAATGCCACCTCCACTATCCCGGTCGGTTTTCCCGCACGGCACAGGTGGCCAGAGGTTTATACTGTTATTGTCAGGCCTGCCTCACCCCGTCCCCTCTCCAACTCGGTTGGAGAGGGGTGCAGGGGTGAGGCCAACCAGGTATATAGCGAAATGAGATTTCTTGCTGTCAGCGACGCGGTTTCGCCCGCGCTAACTGAATACTTCGACCGCGGGCGTTGGGACGCCGAGCGGATTGAACTGGTGATCTCCTGCGGCGACCTGCCGGCCGATTACCTGTCCCACCTGGCCGACATATTCAACGTGCCGCTGCTCTACGTGCGCGGCAACCACGACGGCGCCTACGCCGACTCTCCGCCAGAGGGAGGCGAAGACATTGACGGACGGATCGTGAAGTACGGCGATTGCGACATCCTGGGCCTGGAGGGATCGCCCTGGTACAACGGCGGGCCGGCCCAATACAAAGATGGGCAGATTGATCTGAAGCTGCTAACCTTGAAGCCCCGCCTCTGGCTGAATGGCAAGCCAGACATTATCGTTACCCATGCCGCGCCGCAGTTCTGCCCGCTGGCCAACGCCGAGTGCCAGCAGCCGGCCGGCGTCGGTCGTAGCTGCGTCCTGCCGGAGCAGTCAGGCCGCCAGGTCTGCGCCGAGGCGACCGACCGGACTCATCGCGGGTTCGCCGGCTACCGTAAGCTGATCCAGGAGTGCCAACCGCTGGTCTTCCTGCATGGCCACCGGCACCGCGACTATGGCATGGGCCGGCGGACGATGCTGATCGGCGCAACCAAGGTCATTGACGCGCACGGCTACTACATCGGCGACACCGACCAGTTACGCGCAGAGAGGGAGCATGCGCTGTCGGGTGACGCCGGCTAATCGCCTTCCAGCGCAAGACATTACAGCAGTCAACTCAATCGCTGCTAAGCATAACACCCAAGCCACGGGGCCACCCGTGACTCGCTACTGAGGAGGTAGCAACACTTTCTCTCGCGAATTTAGGGGAAACGACAGCACGGGTACGGCACGACATATCGGCTCATCTCCCGGCATAGCCGGAGATGGCGCAATCTTATGAACCTTCTCCGGACCGCCCTGATCCTGGCAAAGAGGTGGATCAACAGCCGCCCACCCCACGATAGGTGCCGCGGCGCCGGACAAGTATGCAACAGCCACTAGCGCCAGCAGAATGAATGCTAACGCAATGAGAACCCTTACTTTACGAGACCAAATCACAGGGATTGTTCCTATCCCTACTCCACACGCAAGTAGTCTATGTCAATGTAATAGTCGGACGATGATGCGTTTTTGTTCCCAGAGTCTCCTACCCTTTTTCACGGTCGCAGTTGACGTACCCCGCCCGGCCGGCGGCACGAGACAAGCTCGTGCCCTACATTGCCTGCGGCAACTCGTAGGGTAGGAGCTTGTCTCCTACCGTTTTTCACCGTCGCAACTGCAAGGGCGTCCTTCAACTGAAGGACGCCTCTACAACTCCGCCAAACGTTGTTTCACAGAAGCGAGGCAATCCTAATGCCACGCCTAGCAAAAGAATAAGGCCGGCTGCTATCAAGCAACCGGCCTATGGTTTATCCGGCAGAGGCCGACTAGGCGCAGACTGGGTTGTCAGCAGTCCAACGCTGGAATGTCGGCTTTTCGGTCTGGGCAAGGCTGGATCGGGCTTGCCGCCAGAGATCGGCCCAAACTTCAGGGTCCTTCAGCTCGCTTTCCGGATTCTTCCGGCTGCGGGCAACGAATCCAGGAAACCAGGGTCGGCCGGTCGGCTGGCCAATCGGATTGTAGCGAAGGTCAAAGCTAATCCTGATCCGGTTGCTGCGGTTTTCATAGGCCCCGTGCATCGTGTATCGGGTCATAAAAAGCACGCTGCCGGCCTTCATCGGCAGCGGCCGCGCATCTTCCATCCGCATCAACTTATCCGGAATATGATTTGCCTTGATCTTCTGGTCGGCCGGGCAGTGCGTCGCCAAGCCGTCACGATGGCTGCCCGGTATAACCCACAAGCAACCATTCTCGGCGTCGGTGTCATTGACCGGGAACCACACCGTTAGCATCTCGGTGCCATCCGCTTCCGGCAGGACAACGCCCAGGTCCTGATGCCAAAACGTCTGTTGCACGGTCCACTTAGGATGTCCTGCTGGCACCTGACTCTCCGCCGGCCGCAACCGTATGTGTTGGACCGGGTTTGAGTAGATCTCCGGGCCAATCAGCGACTCAGCCGCATCAAGCAGGCGAGGATTGCGCAGCATGTTGAAGACCTCTTTACCGAGGTATATCGGCGTATCTTCGGTTACCTGTGACTGCGGCAGAGAAAAATCAAAATACTGATAGTACTCCAAACCGCCCTCAATTAGCAGCTTCGATGCCTTCTCGCCGAAGGACAGCTCGCGGTATGGCGACGGAACTTTCCCTTCCGAGTACAGCTTGTCGCATAGCCAGTCGGCTGTCTCGGCGTACTCGTCCATCACCGGCTTGAGGTCCTTTTCTGGATCAAGCAGGTCTTCGACGACTAAATATCCCTCCTCATCAAACTGATTGAGTTGCGTTTTAGATAATGCAGGCATGCTTGCTCCTCCATACGCAATAGCTAAATCATTCGCGTCTACGCTTGCCGGCGGGCGCTTAGGTGAGCCGTCCTCTTCACGGCGATACTGAAAGTTTACCTGCTCTAGCTGTTTTTCGTCAATAACCTTCGATTAAGAATTTTTCGCCCCCTAGCTTCCGACGGCTAGCCCTTGATGCCGGTCAAGGCGATACCCTGCACGAAATACCGCTGAAGGGAGAAATATATCACCATCATCGGCAGCAGCGCCAACACGCCGCCGGCCATCAGCAAGGTGTATTCGGTGCCGAAGGACCAAGCGTAGGCCCGCAGACCCACCTGCATAGTCTGCATCTGTATGCTATCTATAAAGATGAAAGGCGTAAAAAAGTCGTTCCAGATGTACTGGAAGGTGAAGATAGCCAGAGCGGCTAGTGCCGGCAAAGAGAGCGGCATCATGATCAGCCAGAAAATGTCCCACCAGTTAGCCCCATCGACGCGGGCCGCTTCCGACAACTCACCTGGTATCGTCTTGAAGAACTGGCGCATCAGGAAGGTGCCGAAGCTGGTGGAGAACACGCCGGGAACTATGAGCGGCAAATGCGTGTCCAGCCAGCCAATCTCCTTGTAAAAGGTGTAGAGGGGAATCACAGTTATTACCGGGGGCATCAGAAACGCGATCATCAGGATGCTAAAGGCTACGCCACTGCCTGGAAAGCGCAGTCGAGCGAAGGCGTAGCCGGCCAGGGCCGAGAAAAACACTCGCCCCACTGTCACTATCAGAGAGATATAAGCGCTATTAAAAATGAACCTGTGAAACGGAAATACGTCACCATATTTGAACAGGCCGGGGTAGTTCTCAAAGGTGATCGGATTTGGTAGAAACTCAGGCGGATACTTAATCGCTTCGGTGGGTAGCTTAAAGGAGGTGCTTACCATCCAGAAGAATGGAAAGATGGCGATGAAAGTGATCACCAGGCACAATAAGTAGAGGACGGCGTACCTCAGAGCCGAGCTCAGCTTGACCTGGATGGCCACCCGCCTGGCGGCGCGCTGCGCCGCGCTTTCAGGAAAGCCATATGGGTTTCGCATTACAGCCATCTTGGTTAGTCCCTCCTGACCAACCCCGGCTTTCCACCCGGGAAACTACTCCACACGTTTGACCGCTCGATTATCAGCTGTAAAACACCCAGCGCTGGTTTAGCTTAAAGTTTACCAGGGTCAACAAACCCACCACAATGAACATGAACATGGCGACGGCGCTACCTAGCCCGAGTCTGAAACGTTGCAGAGCTTCACCGTATACGTAGATAACTACTAACCTCGTGCCATTGTAAGCAGAGGTATTGCCCCACCGACTGGCTTCGGTCAGCACATATACCAGCGTAAAGGCGTTAACGGCGATGAAGATAGCGATGACCAGAGCGAAAAAGAAAGTGGACGAAACCAGCGGCAACGTCACGTACCGAAGCTTCTGCCAGGAGCTGGCCCCATCGATGGTCGCCGCCTCGTAGAGCTGGACCGGAATACCCTGCAAGCCGGCCAAAAACATCACCATGTAGTAGCCCATAGAGATCCAGATGCTGAAGATAATCAGCCAGATCATAGCCCACGGCCTCACCAGCAGCCACGCGGGGCCGGCGATGCCAAAGGCGCTATACAGAAACGAGTTAAGGAGCCCGAACTGCGGTGACAATAAGAACTGGAAAACTATCCCCGCCGCCACGGTAGAAGCGATGACAGGCAGGTAGAAGATGCCCCGGAAGACCGTGACGCCCGGTATCTTCTGGTTGATCAGCAGGGCCAGCAAGAAACCGGCCAGTATGCTCAAAGGCACCGATCCTATCACATAGATAGCGGTATTCTGAACGCTGTCGAGAAAGACGGCGTCGCCGAGCAGCGCAGCGTAGTTTCCGAGGCCGATCCATCGCATAGGGGTGAACGCATCCCATGCGTGCAAGCTGAAAAAGGCAGCCGGGATCATCGGCAGGACATCGAAAACCAGGGTGGCCACCACCACCGGCAGGACAAATAGCCACCCGACGATGGCCTCACCTGTCCTAGCTTTGAAGCGGAGGCGGTCCAACAGTCCGCTCTGGCGTTGGGCAAGCGTCTCCCCATTCATACCGGCCTCCTTGACTTATCTTCAGGCGCGAAATGGATGCCCGGCCTCTTGCGGCTTCTTTGTTTAGCCGCTTAGGTTGCAGCTACCCTATCTCGCGCCTGATTCAACTAAAACTAGCCCACGGTCCAGCGCCATAACCACTTATGCCCGGCCGGAGCTCTGGCAAAGCATAAGGGCGACACTGACAACTCACGGCATTGCTAGATACCTCAAGGCTTGCCTGCGTCCTTCGGAACCCCGGGTAGTCTCCACCCTGGCGTGTCGTTCTTCTTGTTCCACTGGTTGTCCCTCGAGTACTTGGTGAGGCGCTGGGCCGCGGTATCCAGATAGGTCTTGACGGGCACCTGGCCGCTTACCATCTGGCCGTCTTCGCGGCACATTGACCTCGCCATCTCCTCGCCCATCGGGTTGTTGGTGGTCTGCTTCCAGGCGTAGACGTACGCCTGCATCCAGATCTTGCGGGTGACGCCGGCATACCCGAAGGGGTTGCCGTCCAGGTACTGAGGACTTTCAGTCACCTTTTTCAGGCTGGGAACGAGGAAGTCAGACTTGCCAAACTCCCACTGAGCCTTCTCCGACACATTGTATTTGCTGAGCACCCACGCCTGATCACGGACCTTGCTGCTGGAAGGTATCGCGTAGGTGTCATCCTCCATGAACGACAGCACCGGGTCGACTTTGATCTTCATGTAGGGCATTGCTCCCCACTGGATGTCCTTGCTGAAGCTCAGCGCATCGTGCATAAAGCCCTGGTACATTGGGAGTTTGCCGGCATTGAAGAGTGCGAGCTGATTCTCGCCTACTCGCACCGCGATCTGTTGCTTGGTGTGCCAGCCGACAATCCGCTCGCAAAGAGCAACGAAATCTGGGTGATTCACCTGGGAGACGGTCTCGTCCTCATTCCACCAGGACAGTCCCAGGTTGGGGAACCAGGTGTAGGCGATGCAGGCGATAATGCCTGCCCCATACTGGTCCACCCGTTCGCCGCTCTTTTTCGTGAGCTTGACCATGTTCTCTTCCCACTTGTCAATGTTCCAGTTGTCAGTGACCCAATCGGTTGCTGGCTTGATGCCGGCGTCATCGAACAGCTTTTTGTTGTACCAAGTGACCCGGACCCTTCCGCCGTAGTGGAGAGCGCCGATTTCGCCGCCGGGCGCATTGCGGACCTTCCAGGCCCGATCGAAGTAGTCTTCGCGCTTCAGGTCGCGCTTGACGTAGTCATCGAGGATCGTCATCGCCCCGGCTGCTGAAAGATAGAAGAGGGCATCGTCGTTCATCAGGATAACGTCTTCGGCGCTTCCTGAACTGATTTTGTTGTAGACCTTGTACCAGTCTGACGAGGGGTCGTACTTGCGATCAACCTTGATCTTGGGAAATTCCTGCTCGAACTGGTTGTAAACACGGTCCCACATCTGGAAGAGCCAGGGAGCGCCGCCGGTTCCGAAACTGACGGTCACTGTTTCGGGGGCCTTTGGTGGAACCGCCGTCACGACCTTCTCGACGACTTTCTCAACCTGCTTCTCGACGACCTGGGTGACGACCCTCTCGACTATCTTCTCTTTCTCGACGACCTGTGGTTGGCAGGCCGCCAGGACCGGCAGTGCGGCCGCGGCGCCGAGGCCGGCTAGGAATGAACGACGTGTCAATCGGTGAGACAACAGCTTACTCGGCATTTGAACCTTCTCCTTTTGCTACTATTACTCGGAACTCGCCTACCCAGGCGCTACTACGATTCGCTACTAGACAGACCCTCGCTACCTACTCGGTCAGGCATCACTCCTTTCTTCACTGACTTTTCACCTTCTTATAGCGTGCAGACACCCTCCTTTCTCGCAACCTGTACACGGATTGATTACATGGGCAATTCTACCCCTCGGCCGCGCCGGATTCAATGCCCCCGCTCCGGCCCAGCCACTAATCCGGCGCCAATAATGAGTATTTGTAAAATGGTGGCCTATAGCCGGCCTGAATAACCGATTATCCTTCCTGAAATTTGCCTGAACAGAGTTGAGACCAGGCTGGACTAGCGATGGCGCCGGCCTGCTTTCGGCTAGGGGCGACCAATTACGGGCGAACCATGCTTCGCCCCTACCGCCCCTACCGTCCATCGCAATGCGCCTAACTGATCCCTTACGCCACCTGCGCCTGCAAGGAGTACAACCGCTGGTACAAGCCCGGCTGGGCGATCAGCTCATCGTGGCGGCCACCCTGAACTATGCGGCCGCTCTCCAACACCAATATCTTATCGGCCCGGCCGATTGTGCTGAGCCGGTGAGCGATCACCAGCGCCGTCCGACCTTTCAGCAAGGTCGCTATCGCCTCTTGCAACCGCATCTCGGTCTGCACGTCAATGTTGGCGGTGGCCTCGTCCATAATCAGTATCTTCGGATCGGCTAGCAGCGCGCGGGCGAAGGCGATAAGTTGACGTTGGCCCTGCGACAGCCGGACGCCGCGCTCCTCGACCTCAGTGTCGTAGCCCTTCTCCATATCGAGGATGAAGCGGTCCGCACCAACGGCGGCTGCGGCGGCCTCGACCTCAGCCTGTGTCGCCGTCGGCCGGCCGAACAGGATGTTATCCTTCACGGCCCCGGAGAACAGGAACGGCTCCTGCAACACCACCGCCATCTGCCGGCGCACCGACCGTTGCCGATAGTCGCGTATGTCACGACCGTCAACTATCACCTGACCGCCGCTCACGTCGTACAGCCGCAATAACAGATGGGCGATGGTCGTTTTGCCGGCGCCAGTCGGGCCGACCAGGGCAACGGTCTGCCCCGGCTCAATCGTGAAGCTAACGCGGTCCAACACCGGTTGACCCGGCCTGTACTCGAACGTCACATCTTTGAACTCGACTTTCCCGGCCAGCGAGCCGGCCTCTATCGCGCCCGGCCGGTCAATTATATCGACCGGCTCATCCAGCAGTTCGAAGACCCGTTCGCCGGCCACCATTGACGCCTGCAACAAGTTGAACCATTGGCTGAGCTGACGGATCGGATCAAAGAAGCGGTTCACGTAGGTGAGAAAGGCGACCAGGACACCTACCGTCGTAGCCCCATCTATGGCGCGCCAACCACCATACACGACTATTACCGCGATGGAGATCGCCCGCAGTATCTCAACTGCCGGCGTGAGGCTGGCCGCCAGCGCGCCGGCGTGCACTGTAGCGTCAAAGTTGCGGTCATTGACCTGACCAAACTGGGCGATATTGCGGTGCTCGCGGGCGAAGCTCTGGGCCACCCGGACACCGGCGATGTTCTCCTGCAAGCTGGCGTTGACCTCGGCTATCGCCTGCCGGGTTCGTTGAAAAGCCTTATGCGCACGCGTGGCGTAGAACCGGGTGGCCAGGGCAGTGATCGGAAAGGTGATGAAGATTAGCAGCGCCAGGCTAGGATCCAGCGCGAACATAACCACGGCGATAGCAACCAGCAGCAGCGCATCGGAGAACAGTTGCAATGCGCCGAGCGATAGAAACTCATTCATGACCGCTATGTCGTTGATGACCCTCGACATCAGGCTGCCGACTTCCCGCTTGCTAAAAAAGTCGGTGGACAATCTTTGCAGGTGGGCAAACATATCGAGGCGCAATTGGCTCAATAGACGCTGGCTTATGACGCTCATTAGGTAGGTCTGGCCGTAGGTCAGGAGCCAGACGCCGGCCAGGGTGGCCGGATAGGCGATTGCCGCCAGCGTCAACACGTCGGGCCGGTTTTGGCTGATGCCGTCGTCAATGGCTATCATTAGTAAGTAGGGGCCGGACAGCGTCAGTAGCGAGATCAGGACCACCATGCCGGCCACTAGCGCGATGCGCCACATATATCCGCGAAGATAGCTGACCAGTCGGTTGACGGCTACCCGGCTATAGAGCTTGCCATCCAGACCCGCTGATCCCCAGTGCATCATATCGCCACCCTCGGTCGCGAATGACCGACCACACTTAGCGCGGCTTCCGCCGCCAAGTCCAACTGCTGCCCAAGCATCGCCCGGTACAGCTCGCTTTCTCGGAGCAACTGCTCGTGCTGGCCACGCGCGACAATCCGGCCTCGTTCTAGCACGATAATCTGGTCCGCTTGTCGGACTGAGCTCAATCGCTGAGCTATTACAAATGTTGTACGCCCATCCATCAGCCTCTCCAAAGCCTGCTGTATCTCAACCTCAGTCTGGGCGTCCACGCTGGAGGTGGCGTCATCGAGAATCAGTATTCGCGGATCCAAAAGCAGGGCTCGAGCGATGGCGACACGTTGGCGCTGCCCACCGGATAATGTGACCCCACGCTCGCCGACCTTGGTGTCGTAGCTATCCGGCATCGCCGAGATGAAGTCGTGCGCCTTGGCCGCCTTCGCTGCCGCCACTATCTCATCGTTCGACGCGCCAGGCCGGCCATAGGCGATGTTTTCTCGAATCGTCGCGGAAAAGAGGTAGGTGTCCTGCAAGACGATGCCGATCTGCCGGCGCAAGCCTTCAAGCTGCACGTCGCGTACATCGTCGCCGTCAATCTTGATCGCACCGGTATGCACGTCATAGAAGCGCGGTATCAGATTAATCAAGCTGGTTTTACCGGAGCCGGTCATTCCAAGGATGCCAACTATTTGCCCCGGCTCAGCCACGAACGACACCTCGCGCAGCACCGGCTCCTGCGCATAAACGAAGGTGACATTATCAAACTCGACTCTCCCAGCCAGCCGGCCCAGCCGCTTCGAGCCTGGCTTTTCTTTGACTGGTGACTGGGCATCCAGAATCTCAAAGATACGCTCGCCTGACACCATCGCCCGCGCTGTCATATTGACCATCCAGCCAACTATTCGCACCGGCATCGCCAAAGTCAGCAGATAAGCGTTAAACGCGACCAGGACACCCAACGACAGTTCACCGGCCATCACCCGATGCCCCCCATACCAGAGCACCGCCACTGTCCCTAAGCCGAACACTGCTGTCATCAGCGGACCACGGCTGGCAAACATCCTCATCATCTCAATCGTCGCCGACTGCAAAGCAAGGTTGCGCCGCCCGAATTTTTCGATCTCTTCGTCCTCGCGGACAAAGGCCCGGACCACTCGATGGCCGGTCAGGTTTTCCTGCAGAATCGTATTTAGCTCGGCCGTCTCCTGCTGGATGGCGCCAAACAATGGGCGTATCTTCATACCGACCGCAATGCCCAGGTAACCGGTCACCGGCACCGTAAATAGCGCCAATATCGTGAGCAATACATCAACCCGAAGCATAATTACCAGCGTCACGCCGACCAAGACCACTATGTTGACCAGGTTGATGACGCCCATACCGGTGAACCGCATCACTGATTCGACATCCGCTGTCGCCCTGGTCATTAGTTGACCAGTGCGAGCGCGATCGTGATAGCCGAAGGAGAGGTTCTGGTAATGGGCGAAAAGATCGTTACGCAGATCGCGAGCTACAAGCTGACTGATCCGCTCAGCCAGGTAGGCGCGGGCAAACTCAGCGCCACCGCGAACTATACTGGCGGCAATGATAGCACCGGCCATAAATACAACATAGCCACGATCACCCTTGCTGACGCCATCATCAATAAATAATTGTAGCAATCGTGGAATCAGCATTGCCGCGCCGGCGCTGAAGGCGAGGCTCGCCAAGGCCAGCGCCGCCACGTGCCAGTAACGTGCCGTGTACCTTAGGATGCGAAGTATTGTCAGCAATTCAACCCGGCCTCAGGGGTAATCATTAAGAACGGGCCTAGTGCATAGTCAGGCGATATATTCGGGAATACTGGTTCAAAATAACTTTTCACCCCCGGCTGTTTGGCCTGATCCTTCACGAGTGAAGGACACCTCATCCCCTGACCCCTTCTCCTGCGAGGAGAAGGGGAAATGATTAGTGGGGGACACCCCCAGGACACCCCCACATCCCCCGGCAATCCTTAGAGTCCGCCTAGTACAGCCTAAGACCTCGTATGAGTTAACATTAGGAAACGTCGCGCCCAATGTCTAGCGCAAAGACCCGTCGTTTTACTGGCCCTATCGCCGAACCAAACCCCCATTAATTGGCTCAGCCTCACACCGTCAACCCCGGATGGCGCTGGGCTACTTGAATAATCCAAGCAGCGCCGGCGCCGGCCGGCTGACCAGGTCGTGCAGCCGGCGGGCGGTCGGAGGGTAGGATAGGACGACGCCAACGAAGGCGATCAGCCCCATGACTACTGTCGAACGTCCAAAGCCCTCGATCAGCAGCTGCGAATTGACGCTCACGTCGCCACTCAAAGCCATAGTCGCACTCACGATAGTTATGGCTACACCGTGGCCGAGCTGCCGGGTGGTCTCAGTCATACCGGAGGCGAACCCGTGGCGGTCACTCGGCAATGAACTCATTATCACCGTGTTGTTTGCGGTCATAAACATGCCACTAGCGCAGCTTATCACCGGCAGCGATAGGAGCAGTTGCACAAATGTTAGCCGTTCGGCGGTCAAACCTAACATTATGAAGCCAAGACCGACCACCAGAAGCGACGCCGGCGCGAGCAGCTTGGATCGGGTGCGGTCGTAGATCCAGCCGCCGCCAAAAGACATCGCCATATTGACGACCTGGCTGGCTAGCAACAGCAAGCCGGTTTCAATCGGAGTCATTCCCCAACCACGCTGCACCAGAAACGGGATCAGGAAGACCACCGCCATCATTGTCATATGCAGGATGCCATTAGCAACGATTGAGCCGGTGAACAAAGCGTTTCGGAAGCTGGCTAGATCAATTATAGGATCGCGTACCCGCCGCTCGATCAGAACGAGCAGATAGAGTCCGCCAATCGTCGCCACGTGCATTGGTAGGTGATAAGTCCAACCATCGGCCCAGGTCTCTGGTCCGCTGTGCAAATGATTAAGTCCGAGAGCGCCGACCGAGAGCGCCAGCGCCAAGACCAATGCGCCGGCCAGGTCAATCCGATGAGCAGTCGGCTGGTGCGGCTTTGAAGCCAGCCTCCAGCCAAGAACCACGCCTAGCAACGACAGTGGTAGCCCTACCGCGAAAAGCCAGCGCCAGTCGGCGAACTCTACCGCGAAGGTGCCGAAAACCAGGCCACAGACGGCGCCAAAGCCGGAGCCGGCCGCCGCGGCGCCAATCGCCTTCCCACGCTGCCCTTCGTCGAACTCGCCGCTGATGATAGCAAGGCCGTTGCCGAGGACCAGCGCCCCACCGATGCCCTGCAAAGCCCGGGCGACGATCAGTTGCTCGGCGGTCCAAGCCAGCGCGCCGAGACCAGAAACAACACCGAACAACCCCATCCCGATCAGAAACACCCTGCCGTGACCAAAACGGTCGCCCAGCCGGCCGGAGATCAACACCAGGCCAGTCATGGTAAATAGATAGCTGGTCATGATCCAGCTTGCGACGGTGAGATCGGCGCCTAGATCGCGGGCAATCGTTGGAAGTACGACCGACACCGGCATCAACGCCAGTTGAGTGACGAAGTTGGCCATCACTACCGACCGCAAGGCAACAGCTTTGTATGCAGTCACCGCTTCGCTTCCCTATTCCGCCCTTTCGACCGGCGCTGACGCGCGGCAAGGAATGCGCGTCGCACTAAGAATACGGCAGCGGCGGCCTCTCGTCCAACTTTCGCCGATTGGTCCGGCTGACGCCCGGCCAGCGGCTTGCCGCATTCCGGGCACCGCCAGTCGCGCGTCCGTACCCGCCGTCCGCAACTAGGACATTCTACTGGCGCCGGCCGGGGCCGTATGCCTACCAGCCTGAGAGTGGCGATCACCCCAACCGGACCAAGAGCAAAGCCAAGCAAAAACCACGGCCAGAAACGCCGGCCCTGGTTCGTGGCCAGGATCCCGGTTGCCACGCCACACCAAAACAGGACGATTACGATTGTGGCGACAATCACTTGGTTGGAAAAGATACTTCCTGGCATCACTTAACGCTGCCAAGCTGGCGGTGAGGGACTTCTATACCAAAATATAAACCAATGATCGGTATGCAGGCCGTTGTGGTCAGCGTATGATGACCAACAGCAAGATGGCAACCGCGATCACTACTACCATCGCGCCGACCGCGGTCGTCACCTGCTGGTTCAACGTCCTCAGTCGGTCTTCAACCAGAGTCGAGATGTTGCGCTGATACGCTTCTAGCTGGCTAAGCTTGGAATCAAGCACTTCGAGATGATGCGACTGGTTGGAGAGCATCTCACGCAGTGTGCGAGTCTCGCCCGAGAGAGCAGCCTCAACCTCGGCAACGGCGCTACGTAGGGCGATCATCGAATCTTTCACCGTCGCCCATCTGAGCCGAGGCCGCTTCTAACGAGCGATCCTGTACGGAGAGGGTCGCGCGAACGTCGTTGAGTCGGCCCTCAAGCTCGTTGACGACGTCAACCATGTCCCCGGCTTCTGAACCTCTTCTCACTTGCTTTATTCTTCCTATCTCGTTGAGCTTGAGCGCCGCCCCAGGGTCGACCAAGGTAAACTGGACATCGTTTTATGAAATGCTAGTGCTTGCGACTGAG
>JBCLEL010000014.1:0-16384 GCA_038913435.1 Chloroflexota bacterium | reverse complement strand
TTCGAGGCCGCTCAGACCCTTCAGCGTCAGCTCGCGGGCCCGATGGCAGCTCACGAAGTGACCTGGTTGAACCTCCTCCAACACTGGCGTCTTCGTTCGGCACATGTCAACTGCATACCGACACCGAGGGTGAAAGTAGCAGCCCGAAGGAGGGTTGGAAGGATCTGCTACCTCTCCCTGCATGACGATCCGGTCGGCGCGCAACCGAGGGTCCGGCTTGGGCACGGAGGAAAGCAGCGCCTCGGTGTAGGGATGTTTGGGGTTGGTGAATATCTCCTGAGTCTCGGCTACTTCGACTATCTTGCCAACATACATCACCGCGACTCGGTCGCTCACGTGCTTGACCACACTCAGGTCATGGGCCACAAACAGATAGGTCAGACCAAACTGCTCTTGCAGATCGAGCAGCAGATTCAGTATCTGCGCTTGCACTGAGACATCCAGAGCCGAGACCGGCTCATCAGCCACTACCAGGCTGGGGTTTAAGGCGAGGGCACGCGCTATACCGATCCGCTGGCGCTGGCCACCGCTAAAGGCGTGAGGAAATCGGCGGAGGTACTCAGGGCGCAGGCCCACCAGGCGCAATAGCTCTGCCACCCGATCTATCCGCTCTTGGCGATCACCAACGCCATTCACCAGCAACGGTTCGCCTATGATGTCCAGCAGTGTCATGCGCGGGTTCAACGATGAAAACGGGTCCTGAAAGATCATCTGCATCTGGCGGCGTAGCGGTCGCAAGTCGGTGTGAGACAGGGCAGCTACATTGACTACGTCGCCGCCGTCGGTCCGAAACAGTATCTCTCCCGCTGTCGGCTTATAAGCCCGCAGTATGCAACGGGCAGTGGTTGTCTTACCGCAGCCGCTCTCTCCAACTAGCGACAGCGTCTCACCCTTGTTTATGTGAAAGTTGACGTCATCTACTGCGCGGACACTGCCCACCACTCGACGCAAGAAGCCTTTCTGAATGGGAAAATACTTCTTTAACCCATTCACCTCTAGCAATCGTTGACCATTCGCACCGTTCGCCTGCGTCACGACTTACGCTCCTTGGTAGAGAAAACAGCTTGCTTCGTGTCTCTCTCCCACTGACACCAAATTTGGCTCCCGTTGCTCGCAGACTCCCGGCATGTATGATGGGCAACGGGGATGGAAGGGACACCCGCGAGGACGGTTGTAGGGATGAGGGACAGAACCGCTGATGGAAGCCAGCTTCACCCGTGGGGGGGACTGGATGTTAGGAATCGAGCGCAACAGCGCCTGAGTATATGGGTGTTTCGGGTCGTGGAAGATACTGTCTACCGGGCCTGTTTCCACCTCTCGTCCCAGGTACATCACCACCACGTCATCAGCCATCTCTGCGATCACACCGAGATTGTGGGTGATGAGTATGATGGCCATCTCCCGCTGCTCCTGCAAACCGCGCAGCAAGTCCAAAATCTGCGCCTGAGTGGTGACGTCCAGAGCCGTCGTCGGTTCGTCTGCGATCAAAATCTTGGGGTCACAGGATAGCGCCATAGCGATCATGGCGCGCTGTCGCAATCCACCGCTCAGTTGAAAAGCGTACTGGTCAATGCGTTGCTCGGCTCGCGGGATCTCCACCATTCGGAGCAGCTCTATTGCCCTATCCCTCGCTTGGTGGGGCGTTACTTTGCTATGAAGCATGATGGCTTCAATGATCTGGCTGCCTACCGTGTGAACGGGGCTGAAGGAAGTCATCGGCTCCTGGAAGATAAGGCCGATCTGGCTGCCTCGGATTGCGCGCATCTCCGGCCCGTCAGCGGCTAACTTTACCAGATCAACCACACCGCCTTGGCCGTTTCCATCTTCCCGGCGCAAAAGGATCTCCCCTTCTATTATGCGACCAGGGCGTTCAACAATGCGCAGGACGGACCTGGCGGCCACGCTTTTACCGCAGCCACTTTCGCCGACTATGCCTAGAGTTTGCCCAGAATAAACGTCGAAACTAGCTCCATCTACCGCCTTCACGATTCCTTCGTCGGTGTAGAAGTAGGTCTTCAAATTGCGCACCGATAGCAGTTGGTTATTGCCGTTTTCCATTAGTTATCCTGTTTAACCGTACGGATCAGCCGCGTCCCGCAACCCGTCACCCATAAAGTTAAAGGCCAGGATCACGACGATCACCGGAATCGCCGGCAGTAGGATCCAAGGGGTAATTGCAATAGACTGGATATTCTGGGCATCCTGCAATAATACCCCCCAACTAATAGCCGGGGGCCGCAGCCCTAACCCTAGGAAGCTCAATGAGGTCTCGCTGATTATCATGGACGGCAACGCCAAGGTGGTTGCAGCGATAATGTGGCTCAGAAAACCTGGCACCATGTGCCGGAAAATAACTCTCATCTGGCTACAACCTGACAGTTCCGCTGCCATCACATAATCTTCCTCGCGCAGCGAAAGGAACTTCCCACGCACCACCCGGGCCAGGTCGGTCCACCCGATCAATGAGATGATAAGGGTGATTACAAAATACACCTTGAGAATATCCCAGTCAGTCGGCATCGCCGCTGCCAATCCCATCCACAACGGGATTGTTGGTATTGACCGAAGGATCTCGATTATCCGTTGTATGATGGTGTCAGCCATTCCGCCGTAGAAGCCCGATATTCCGCCGAGCACGATGCCGAGGAACAAGCTTAGGGTAACACTGGCCAGCCCGATAATCATCGAAATCCGAGTTCCATATATCAAGCGCGACAACACGTCACGTCCCTGCAAATCAGTGCCCAATATAAAGAGCGTTTCTTCCGCCCTGGCGCCTTCAACGCCAATCAAGTGAATGTCTGTGGGGATAATCCCGAATAATTTATAGCTAAAACCAGGGGCGAAGAGGCGTAGGTAGATTTTTTCATTCGGATCAGATGTGTACACCCGGGTGAATTTCACTGGATCGCGCTCGCCTTTTATGGTGTAAACATGCGGACGCAACACGCCCTCGTCAAACAAGTAGATCGGCTGCGGCGGTATGTAGGAACGCTGGGCGTGGGAATCGAATGGGTCTGAGTAGGCCAGCAAGTCCGCCGCCACCACCACCAAATAGAAAGCGAGGACGACAATCGTGCCAAACATCGCCAGCCGATGCTTGCGGAAGCGCCACCAGACCAGTTGCCACTGGCTGGCGACCGAGATGCGGTCTTCCGCCTCATATGCAGTGGCGATCTCCTGGTGAGCGCCGGAAGTAACGGCTACATCCTCCGCTGCTTTCGCTTCCGCCACTATCGTCCCTCCAGCCGGATACGAGGGTCAACCCACATAAGAATGAAGTCCGAAATGAGCGTGCCGATGACGGTCATTACGCCGAGCAACAGGATGATGGTCCCCGCCAGGAACATATCCTGAGCGATGAGCGATTTGAGCAGGAGTGGGCCAACCGTCGGCAAGCTTAAAACCAACGATACGATAATACTACCCGACACAATGTAGGGGAAGAGATAGCCGATGGTGCTGGCAAACGGATTGAGGGCTACGCGTACGGGGTACTTCAGTACGACCCTGATCTCTGACAGTCCCTTGGCCCGAGCGGTGATGACGTAGGGCTTGCTCAGCTCATCCAGCAGATTAGCCCGCATAATCCGGATCAATCCCGCCGTACCGGACAGACCTATGACGATGGCAGGCAGCGGAAGATGCTGGATCAGGTCCCACACTCGCCCTAACGTCCACGGCGCTACCAGATACTCAGTCGAAAACAGCCCGCCAATGTTGGCATTGAACCAGACGAAGCCAAAGTACATCAGCGCCAGCGCGATCAAGAAGTTCGGCACCGCTAAGCCGATGAATCCGATGAAGGTAAATACGTAGTCTCCAAGCGAGTACTGTCGCACCGCCGAATAGATACCTATCGGCAAAGCCATTACCCAGGTGAAGACTACCGCTGCTACAGAAATCACAGCAGTCAGCAGGAGACGGTCGCCGATCACGTCAATCACCGGCCGCCGCCACTCCATGGACATGCCGAACTCCCCCTGAATTATCAACGCCATCCACTTGACGTATTGCACATATACTGGTTGGTCCAACCCATACTGGAGTCGCAGGTTCTCAGCCTCCTCCGCAGAAACCACGCTTCCCGTGGCAGACAATTGAGCGATGTAGGCGGTGACATAATCACCCGGCGGCAACTGGATGATGGTGAACGAGAGCACGCTAATCGCCCACACCGTCAGGATGGCTAGCAAAAAGCGACGCGCTATGTAACTCAGCATCTTATATCCGGCGCTCGCGGCAGTCGAAATGTTGCAAGAACTGCGCCTCTCCCTGGGTCCGCAACTGCGGGCCCAGGGAGACATCGCCACTACTTCTTGAAATAGAACGTGGCCGGACGGGAGATATTCGGCGTCTGGCCTGCCTGAAGGTTCAAATGCCGCGAAGGCACGTTCCCCATCTTGTTGCTGGTGACCCGGATCCCCATAAAGGCACCGGAAAGGCCCACCGTGCCGATGACCCAAACTTCGTCAATGGCGATGCGCCATGCCTCCTGGCCGGCCTTAAAGCGCTCCTCTCGTGGCAGACCTGGCGCCTTGCGGAAGATCTCCATAACCTTGAGAATCTGGGGGTCTTTTGGCTCCTTGCCCTGCTTGCCGGCCGACTGGTACCACTTGCCGAATTCGGGGCCAGTTGCGGCGCCCACCGCCAATGGGAATTGATTGGCGGGGTAGAGGAACGTCTCGTCCGAGCCGTCGTTCTGCCAGACGTGGATCTGGGTCTCGTTGGCCTCAAGCCGCGTGGTTGACAAGCTTCGTTCCTGCTCGACGACATCAGCCTGGATACCGATCTTCTTCCAGTGTTCCTTGACCATCTCGGCGATCTTGGTGAACTGGATGAAGGCGGCGCCAATGGTCGCAATCTCGATTCGCAACTGGCCCTTTCCGTCGGTCCGGAGCCGAAAGCCCTCCGCGTCCTTCTTGTCCAGCCCGAGCTTGTCGAGCGCGTCGGTGGCCTGCTTCGGGTCGTAGATGGACCACAGCTTGCGATATTGAGGACCGGGATTATAAGGATTCTCCTCGGAGACCACCGCGGAGCCCACCGTGCCAATACCCAGGAAAATGGCCTCATTGATCTGGTCTCGATCAATGCCAAGCGAGAGCGCCCGGCGGAAATCGCGGTTGGTGAGCCACTTGGCGATCTCCGGGTCTTTGTCGTAGCTCAGGTTAACCCGGAAAGCGCCGTCAGCGCCGTGCTGGGCCGGGTCAATGTTGAATCGGTAGCCGGCTTTCTCAGCGCTTTGCAGGAAGAGCGGGATCTTGGCGATGTCCAGGTGACGGGCCTGCATATCGTATTCGCCGGCGACGGCCCGCAGGTTGAGCACCTCCAGGTTCTCCGCCAACGTCATGACGATCTTGTCGATATAAGGGAGCTGGTTGCCATCGGTGTCCACACCGAAGTAGTAAGGGTTGCGTTCCAAGACCCAGGTGGGAGTGTTGGCAGCAACGGTCGTCTTCCAGGGAGTCATCACCGGCAGCCCCGGATTCACCGACCAGTTGTTCCTGAGCCTGTATAGGCTGACCCAGTTGTCAATCTTGGCGTCCTTGACCTTCTGATCAAGCTCTTCTTTGGAGACGTACTTGGGGTGGAACTGCTTCATGTAGTGCTTTGGCGCAAAGCCGCCCCCGTAAGTGCGCGAACCGTGGATGGCGTGGCCGGCGAAGATTGGAAGCGAGCTGCCCAAGATCTCCTCGAACAACGGGTACGGATCGGGGAAGCGGAACTCTACAGTGTAATCGTCAATCTTGGTGATCTTCCCTTCCTTGCCAGCGATGCTGAAGTCGGCCGACGGCGTTGGGACGAGATCCTTGTTCTTGTAAACGTCCTCGTACCAAAACATGATGTCGTCGGCGGTGAAGGGCGCTCCATCGGACCACTTTGCCCCTTTGCGGAGATTGACGGTGATTACTCGGCCATCTTCCGTCACTTTCCAGGCTCTGGCCAGATTGGGCGTCATCTGGGGGTACTTAGTCGAGTGCCAGAAAAGCAGGCGGTCTCCGCCGGCAACCCGATGGCCGTTTTGATCGTCGGCCGGACCGGTGAAGCCGCGTCGCCAGGTGCCGCCGTACTTGCCGGTCTCGTGCACTGGTTTGATGACCAAAAGACTGTCCGGCTCCGGCAGGCGCTTTTCCACCGTCGGCAGTTTCCCGGCTTTGACCAGGTCCGCCAGTATCGGCGCCTCTTTGAAGCTCTTGGGGAACTGGGTAGGATCAGTGATAATCTCAGGGCCTTCCAGCTTCCCGATCAGTTGGGCGCCTAGCTTCGGCGCTGGCTTGGGCGTCGCCGTCACGACCACCTGTTTCTCGACGACCTTTTCCTTCTCAACGATCTGAGTAACGATCTTTGTCGACCGATTTTTCAACGATCTTCTCGACCGGCTTTTCGACGATCTTTTCCTTCTCGACGATCTGGGTAACCACCTTTTCGACCGTCTTCTCGACCACCTGTGGCTGGCACGCCGCCAGTATCGGCAGCGCGGCAGTAGCGCCCAAGCCGGCTAGAAATGAACGGCGAGTAACCTTGCGCAGAATTAACCTTTCAGACACGTTACCTCTCCCTAAAAGTAATGCACATCATCACGTTGGCTATGATAACCGGATCCATTTTGCCACTTACCGTCAGGCATACCCCTTTCTTTCCTTTGCATTCGCGGAAAGGCTCCCTCCTCACATCCGCCTTAATTGGAGTTTACCACACGCAGTCAAGCTCTGCCTGCCCAACGACTTTTGCGACTTGAATAAGAAGGTTGCCGGGTGGGAGATACCGGGCGTCGCCGGCTGCTTTCGCCTCCGCCACTATCGTCCCTCCAACCGGATACGAGGGTCAACCCACATAAGAATGAAGTCCGATATTAATGTTCCAATGACCGTCAAGAATCCAAGTAGCAGGATAATCGTCGCCGCCAAGTACATGTCCTGCCCCAGCAGTGCTCTCAAAAGGAGTGGCCCCACCGTCGGCAGGCTCAACACCAGAGAAACTATGATACTGCCGGAAACCACGTACGGGAAAAGATAACCGATAGTGCTGGCGAACGGGTTGAGCGCCACCCGCACCGGGTATTTCAGTATCACCCTGAACTCTGACAACCCCTTGGCGCGAGCTGTTATAACGTACGGCTTGCGCATCTCGTCTAGCAAATTGGCTCGCATTATGCGTATGAGTCCAGCCGTGCCAGATAGGCCTAGCACCAGAGCCGGCAGCGGCATGTGCTTCATCAAGTCCCACACTCGCGCCAGACTCCAATTGGCATCTATGAATTCAGGCGAGAATAGCCCTCCGATACTGGCTCTGAACCATACGAAACCGAAGTACATCAGCGCCAGCGCGATCAAGAAGTTCGGCACCGCTAAGCCGATGAATCCGATGAAGGTGAATACGTAGTCTCCAACCGAGTACTGTCTTACCGCCGAGTAGATGCCTATCGGCAAAGCCATTACCCAGGTGAAGACCACCGCTGCTACAGAAATCACAGCAGTCAGCAGGAGACGTTCGCCGATTAGATCAATCACCGGCCGGCGCCACTCCATAGACATACCAAAGTTGCCTTGCGCTATCCGTTGCATCCACTTGTAATACTTTACATAGACCGGTTGGTCCAGGCCGAATTGGTCGCGTATGCTAACAGCTTCGTCTTCGGTTACCTGGACACCCTGGGATTGTAGAGTCGTAATGTAGTAAGTCGCGAAATCACCAGGGGGCAATTCGATTATGGTGAAGGACAGTATGGTGATCGCCCAGGTAGTGAATAAGGCCAGAAGTAGCCGGTGCCCGATATAACCTAACACTATTTCACCGTATGAATATGACGATACGCGTAAAGGGCCTAACCCTGGGCGCCATTATGCCATGGCACCCAGGGTCTTTGCTATCTGACTAGTGCATAATCAGGCAACATCTTGGGGAACACCGCTTTCAAGTAGGGGCGTATGACCATACGCCCCTACTTGTTTACCCTGATCCTTCACTCGTGAAGGACACCACATCCCCCGGCCAAGGCGTCGCCCCTGCACCCATGGGAGTCCGTCTAGTACAGTCACATACCTCGTTTGAGGTAACACTAGCTCTTCCAGTAGTAAGTTTGTGGCCGAGCGTTGCCTGGCGTCTGGCCAGAGGAGCTAACAGCGGTCCTCCGCTGTACGTTACCCATATTGTTCTTAACTACGTGCATGCCCAGAAATATCGGCACGAAGCCGACGGTGCCAATATGGTACAGCTTTTCGATCATGATCTTCCAGATTTCCTTGCCAAGCGGGACACGCTCTTCTCTTGGCAGTGTCCGGCCCTTCCGCCACAGTTCGACGACCTTCTCCATCTCCATATGGGGCGGTGGCGCCTTGCCCTCCTTGCCGCCGGTGTCAAACCACTTGGAGATTTCGGGGCCTAGTGTGTTGGGCCAGTTTACGGGGATATAGTTGCCGGCCTGCTCGAACATGACCTCGCTGCTGTTGTTCTCCCAGATGGTCATCATAATTTCGTTGTTCTTGGTTAACTCGTCTATCTGAGGGGCTGGGAGATTCTTGGGTTCAAGGAATATGCCGACTTTCTTCCACATCTGGCCAATCATTTCGGCGTAGGCGCAGATGTCCAGATGCCCAAGTTTCTGGCAAGCGACCCAGATTTGCAACCGGCCCTTACCATCGGTACGCAGGCGGTAGCCTTCCGAGTCCTTTTTGTCTAGCCCCAGCTTATCCAGGGTCTCATTCGCCTTTTGAAGGTTGAAGTTGACCCACTCAGGCATTCGGTACTGGTCACCCGGGTAGAAGGGATTGGTCGGCAACGGGACTCCCGAACCTACTGTGCCCAGCCCGGAGAAGAACGCCTCGTTAAGCTGGCTGCGATCTATTGCCATAGACAACGCCTTGCGGAAGTCTATGTTCAGTATCCACTTCTGGATCTCCGGGTCTTTGTCGAAGCTATTGTTGAATATTACGCTGGCTATGGAGCCGTAGTCGCCCGGATCCAGCCAGACTTTATAGTTGCCAATCTTCTCGTTCTGCAGGAAGACTGGCAGCTTCGTCAACTGGATGTGTCGGTCCTGGTAGTCGAACTCGCCGGCGATGGCCCGTAGGTTCAACACCTCGATGTCTTCGGCCAGGGTCAACACTATCCGGTCCGTGTATGGTAGTTGATTGCCAGCGGTGTCCACCTGGTAGAAGTAGGGGTTGCGCTCGACGACCCAGGTGCTGGTGTTAATCGGGCTAACGGGCTTGTAGCCTGTGAAACACGGTAGCTCAGTGTTGAGGTACCAGTTGTGCTTCAACTTGAAAAGAGCCACCCAGTTATCCACCTTGGCATCCTTGACCCTCTGGTCCAATTCAGCCTTCGGCGTGTACTTTGAGTGGAACTGCTTCATGTAGTGGGTTGGCATAATGCCGCCGGCAACGCCCGTCAGTTGCCAGTCTTCAGCCGGACCGGTGATAGGATTGAGGTTGGCTAGCTGCTCTGGAAAGCTGGCATACGGGCCTGCAAACTGGTATTCAACGGTGTAATCGTCTATCTTGACCATCTTGCCCTCGACTGGCCCTTCCTTAGTAGTGACAGCCATGTGGACAGATTTGCGAGGGACTAGCTCCTTGTTGTTCCATACGTCATCATGCCAGAACACCATGTCATTCGCCGTCACCGGCTGTCCGTCCGACCACCGCAGACCCTTCCGGAGGAAGAGCTTCACCTTGGTGTAGTCTTTCGAGAGCTCCCAACCCTTGGCGACGTTGGGTATGAGGTTTTCGACTCCGAAGTCCCAGAACAAGAACATGTCGTGATTGGCGAAGCGCCCCAAGTTCTGCCTGTCACCAGGGCCGGTGAAACCACGTCGGATGGTCCCGCCGTATTTGCCGGTTTCAAACAGAGGCTCGACGACCAGCAGGTCTTCCCGCACCGGCAGACGTTGCTCGATTGGCGGCAGTTGCTTGGCATCAACCATCTTCTTGAATAGCGGCGACTCGCTGAACTTAGTGGGATATTTGGAAACGTCGAGAACAACCTTACCGCCCTCCTTAGTCGGATAGAGCAGTTCTTTACCTACCTTCCTAAGCGGCTCCAGTGTCGGCGTCACGACGACTTGCTTCTCGACTATCTTTTCCTTCTCGACGACCTGGGTGACGATCTTTTCGACCGTTTTTTCAACGATCTTCTCGACCGGCTTTTCGACGATCTTTTCCTTCTCGACGATCTGGGTAACTACCTTTTCGACTGTCTTCTCGACTACCTGCGGCTGGCAGGCGGCCAAGATCGGCAGCGCGGCAGTAGCGCCCAAGCCGGCTAGAAATGAACGGCGAGTAACCTTGCGCACGATTAACCTTTCAGACACGTTACCTCTCCCTAGAAAGTAATGCACATCATCACGTTGGTTATGATAACCGGATCCATTTTGCCACTTACCGTCAGGCATACCCCCTTTCTTTGTCTAGATTTGGCCACCCAGTCTCACCCGGCCCTGGGCGCGAACAGCGGGACTGCACGCCCAGGGCCGGAACCGGTTGGGCTAGCTCTTCCAGTAGTAAGTTTGTGGCCGAGCGTTGCCTGGCGTTTGGCCGGAGAAGCTAACAGCGGTTCTCCGCTGTACGTTCCCCAGGTTGGTTTTAACTACGTGAATACCTATAGACACCGGCACGAAGCCGACGGTACCGATATGGTACAGCTTCTCGGTCATGATCTTCCACATCTCCTTGCCAAGCGGCACACGGTCCTCTCGTGGTAGTGTCCGGCCCTTCCGCCAAAGGTCCACTACCTTTTCCATCTCCATTATCGGCGGTGGGGCCTTACCTTCCTTGCCGCCAGTGTCGAACCACTTGGAGATTTCGGGGCCTAGTGTGTTGGGCCAGTTCACGGGGATATAGTTGCCGGCCTGCTCGAACAAGGTCTCGCTGGTACTATTCTCCCACATAGTGATCTGGATCTCGTTGTTCTTCGTCAGGTCGTCTACCTGAGGGGCTGGGAGATTCTTGGGTTCCAGGTATATGCCGGCTTTCTTCCACATCTGGCCGATCATTTCGGCGTAGGCGCAGATGTCCAGATGCGCGAGTTTCTGGCAAGCGACCCAGAGTTGCAACCGGCCCTTGCCATCGGTACGCAGGCGATAGCCTTCCGAGTCCTTTTTGTCTAGCCCCAGCTTATCCAGGGTCTCATTCGCCTTTTGAAGGTTGAAGTTGATCCATTCTGGCCGGAAGTACTGGTCGCCTGGGTAGAACGGATTGGTCTTCAGTGGGACTCCCGAACCTACCGTGCCTAGCCCGGCGAAGAACGCTTCATTGAGCTGGTCGCGGTCCATGGCCATTGACAACGCCTTGCGGAAGTCTATGTTCAGTATCCATTTCTGGATCTCTGGGTCTTTGTCGAAGCTGTTGTTGAAGATCATGCTACAAATCGAACCGTGGTCCCCCGGATCCAGCCAGACTTTATAGTTGCCAATCTTCTCGTTCTGCAGGAAGACTGGCAGCTTCGCCAACTGAATGTGTCGGTCCTGGTAGTCGAACTCGCCGGCGATGGCCCGTAGGTTCAACACCTCGATGTCCTCGGCCAGGGTTAGCACTATCCGATCCGTGTACGGTAGCTGATTACCGGCGGTGTCCACCTGGTAGAAGTAGGGGTTGCGCTCGACGACCCAGGTGCTGGTGTTAATCGGGCTAACGACTTTGTAGCCTGTAAAACACGGCAAATCGGTGTTGAAGTACCAGTTATGCTTCAGCTTGAAAAGGGCCACCCAGTCGTCCACCTTGGCATCCTTGGCCTTCCGGTCCAATTCAGCCTTCGGCGTGTACTTTGAGTGGAACTGCTTCATGTAGTGGGCCGGCATAATGCCGCCGACAACGCCCGGCAATGCCAAGTTTACAGCCGGACCGGTTAAAGGATTGGGGATGGCTAGCTGCTCTGGAAAGCTGGCATACGGGCCTGCAAACTGGTATTCAACGGTGTAATCATCAATCTTGACCATCTTGCCCTCGACTGGCCCTTCCTTAGTAGTGACAGCCATGTGGATAGATTTGCGAGGGACTAGCTCCTTGTTGTTCCATACGTCATCGTGCCAGAACACCATGTCATTCGCCGTCACCGGCTGTCCGTCCGACCACCGCAGACCCTTCCGGGAGGAAGAGCTTCATCTTCGTATAGTCTTTCGAGAGTTCCCAACCCTTGGCGACGTTGGGTATGAGGTTTTCGGCTCCGAAGTCCCAAAACAAGAACATATCGTGAGCAGCGAAGCGACCGAGGTTCTGGATGTCACCAGGGCCGGTGAATCCACGCCTGATGGTCCCACCGTATTTGCCGGTTTCAAACAGAGGCTCAACGACCAGCAGGTCCTCCCGCGCCGGTAGCCGCTGCTCGATTGGCGGCAACTGCTTGGCGTCAACCATCTTCTTCATTAGCGGCGACTCGTTAAACTTCGTGGGATATTTAGACACGTCGAGGACGACCTTACCGCCCTCCTTGGTCGGATAGAGCAGTTCTTTACCTACCTTCCTAAGCGGCTCCGCCGTCGGTGTCACCATGACCTGCTTCTCGACTATCTTTTCCTTCTCGACGACCTGGGTGACGATCTTTTCGACCGGTTTTTCAACGATCTTCTCGACCGTCTTCTCGACGATCTTTTCCTTCTCGACGATCTGGGTAACCACCTTTTCGACCGTCTTCTCAACTACCTGCGGTTGGCACGCCGCCAGTATCGGCAGCGCGGCAGTAGCGCCCAAGCCGGCTAGAAATGAACGACGAGTAACCTTGCGCAGAATTAACCTTTCAGACACGTTACCTCTCCCTAAAAGTAATGCATATCGTCACGTTGGTTATGATAACCGGATCCATTTTGCCACTTACCGTCAGGCATACCCCCTTTCTAAAATTGAACTCCGATCAACATCTAGTCTCTCGGCATCCCTGAGTCTTTTCTCGGCTCACCCTATCTCTCATCCCTCACCGCGACATAGCCCCCTCCGCAAACTCAGATTGACAACCGAAAGTGTCCTGCTCAATTAACCCCAGATGTAATGACATCGCTTCGGAGGCCCGCTTGCCATTACGAGCGACCAGGGCCTCAAATATTCGTCGGTGCTCGTCCTGGCGGTCTGGATTCGTCCGAAGGTACAGATTTGGGATGGTTGCGCGGGCAACAATCAAGTTCGTCCATATCCCCTGATACACCGTGTCAAGCCGCTTGTTGCCGACCGCCTTGACAATCAGCGCATGAAACTCCCCGTCAACGATCTGCCAGTGGATGAAGGTCTCCAGATCGGGCCAGGGGCCTATACTGATCTGGTCCATCATATCGAGTAGCTCGCGGAGGAGATTAAGGTCCTTAGCTGTCAGGTTAGTGGCTGCAATTTTCGCCGCGGTGGGGTCTATGATCTGACGAATCTGATATAGCTCCCGAAGGTCATTCAGTGATAAGGGGGTGACGATAGTCCCGCGCCGGGGAGAAATGGTTACCAGCCCTTCGGTTGCCAGCAGATTTAGCGCGTCGCGGACAGGAGCGACACTTACGCCAAGAGTATGCGCAATATCGCGGAGCGCCAGCCGCTGACCAGGCATCAACTTACCATGCACGATCCTCAGCTTCAGCAAGTCATAAATCTGGCGCGAGAGCTGGCGCGCCTCCACCGCATGATCGGTGAGCACATCGGCGATTGGCCTGGCAGCCTCGGAAGCTATCACTTGGGTGCTTTTTCCTAATTGTTGATAGTCTTGTTAAGCGCGACTGGGTGATCACAGCGTACTGTTCTCTGATCGATCAGGTGGAAATATAACACTCGGCCATTTCGGTGTCAAATCACGGATAGTCGCCCAACGACAGAAGCGTCATCTACTGTGAAGTCTGTCATACACTGGTTTTAGGATGGCGCGCAACAGTTGAATCAGCGCGTTCAGAGTTCGGAAACACGCGTAATGACATCAGGCCGGCTGGCAAAGTCCGGCAGCAGCCGCGTGCCCAGACCAGGGCCGGCCGGCGCCTTGGCAAAGCCACGTTCGACGACTGGCACGTCTGTCAATACGTCGTGGTGCCAGCCACCGCTGACCCAGTGCGCGCGCACGCCCTCCTGAATCATGGCGTTAGGCAGACCGACGCAGAGTTGGACTCCTACCACAAATACGACTGGCCCTACACAGTCATGCGGAGCAAATGGACGATGGAACGCTTCTGCCAGGTTTGCCACTCGCCGCGCCTCAGTGATGCCGCCGATAAATCCAGGGTCAAACATGACGACGCCCACCGCGTCTTTAATCAGTATTTCAAGGAACTCGTATCGCGTGCTGATGTACTCGGAGACGGTTGTCGGAAAGCGCGTCCGATGAGCAAACTCCGCCAGGGCGACAGCATCCTCCAGATGGACAGGGTCCTCGTACCACATCGGGCTGAATTGATCCACCGCCTCGGCGATGCGGATGGCGCTGGGTAAGTTCCACATCGTGTGCATCTCAAGGGCGATGTCCATTTTCATCCCTACGGCTTCGCGGATCTGGCGAAAGGGCTTTATCCCCTCCTCAATTTGAGCTGCGGTGATGTTTTCGCCGGTCCTTCTACCGCCCAAGCTGCCTTCAGTGGTATATGAAAACTGGTCAAACGGCCAAATCTTCATGGCGGTGATGCCCATCTCCAGCAATGATTGGGCAAGATCAGCCGCCTGTCCCTGTTGCCAAGCCTGGTAGTCGCTCTCATAGGGCTTCTGCTTGGCCCCTGGCGGACCTCCGACGCAGGTATTGTATAGGCGAATTGACTCGCGTATGGGGCCGCCGAGGCACTGGTAGATCGGCAGGCCAACGCTCTGACCGTAGATGTCCCATAATGCTATGTCAATAGCCGAAAGGCCGCGCATCTCCGCCCCGCTGCCCCGGTGGGCCATCCCTCGCAACGTGTTGTAGATGATGTTCTTGTGGTGTCGCTCGATGGCCAGCGGGTCCTGACCAAGCAGATAAGGAGCGATATTCTGATGAATGTAACCAACTACTGAGTCAGAGCCGGCCCAGGTCTCGCCCAGGCCAACTAAGCCCTCGTCGGTATGGACCTGAACCCAGATCACATCACCATAGGTAGAGCAAGTAATAGTCTCAATGCGGTTGATTTTCATGGCAGACTCCTCCTTCAACTTTTTTACGAGTCATTTATGAGGTGCCCATTCAGTGAGTCGAGACGCGGACGGTCACGTCAGAACGGGTGGTAAAGTCGGGTAGCAGGCGCGTTCCAAGCCCCGGCCCAGGAGGCGCGCTGACGTAACCGTGATCGAACTTGGGCAGTTCCGTTAGCACCTCGTTGTACCAGCCGCCGGCGTAATTAGCCCTCACTCCTTCTTGGATCAGCGCGTTTGGCGCGGCCATGCAGAGATGGACGCCAACGGTATAGACAATAGGGCCTGTGCAATCGTGTGGAGCGAAGGGCCGGTCATAGGTTGCGGCAAGGGCGGCTATGTACTGGGCCTCGCTGATGCCACCAACCCAACCAGGATCGAACAGTACGACGCCCACTGCCTGTTTTTCCAGCATCTCGCGGAAGACCTGGCGGCCGGCCAGAGTCTCGGATGCGGCAGTAGGGACGCGGGTCTGGCTGGCAAACTCGGCCAGGGCGTCCAGGTTCTCTATATTGCGGATCGGGTCCTCGTACCATATCGGTTGGACCTCCTCCAACGACTCGGCGATGCGGATAGCGGCTTGAAGGTGAAAGCTGGTGTGCATCTCGATCAGAAAGTCCATTTTCAATCCGAAGGCTTGCCTGATCTGGCGAAAGGGTTCCATCCCTTCATCAATCTGAGCGGCGGTGATTCCCTGGCCGTCAGTTTCGCCACGAAATTGGTCGAAAGGCCAGATTTTCATGGCGGTGATTCCCATATCTAACAAGGATTGCGCGAGTTCGACTGAGCGGTTCTCTTCCTGCCAGGAGCTCTGGTCGTCGAGCGGCGCCGGAAGCGAATCGGCCCGAAACTCGGCGCTAGGTTGAGTGCTCCGATGGCGATGGTGGCCGTAGCCAACACAGGTGTTGTAAATCCGAATCCGGTCACGGGCCGGCCCGCCAAGTAGCGCGTATATTGGCAACCCGACACTCTGACCAAATATGTCCCATAACGCCATATCAATAGCGGACAGTCCGCTCCACTCGGCGTTCCGGGACCGGCTGGCGATAGCCTGGCGGAGCCGGCGGTGGTGACGCTCGATTGTCCTCGGATCCTGGCCATGTAAGTAGGGAGCGACTTTCTCGTGAATGTAGTCCGCGGCAGCAGCCTCCCAACCCCAGTGTTCGCCCAGCCCAACCAAACCATCGTCGGTGTGTATCTGGACCCACTGAGCGTTTTTATAAGTCGAGGACGTTATCGTCTCGATGCGAGTAATTTTCATGATTACCCTCCTCAGATTGGCATTATTTACGAGCTAACAGCTTGGAAACAATGCTAGTGCATAATCAGAC